>JALSKY010000285.1 GCA_026988585.1 Deltaproteobacteria bacterium | reverse complement strand
CTATTCCGATAGTCCAAAGGGTTGTATTGGATCAAAATGTTCAGAAGGCATTTGAGGCCGGGATCAACATATAACCTCTTAAAGACCTGAAAAGAAAATGGGAGAGAGCCACAGGCACATGACCGGAATCAGTGAAAACTCCTGCCGTGTTCATACCCCTTGAAACTGATATCCACCATCTTGCCTGATATGGTCTTGAGCTGCACCCCCTGCCCCTGTTGCACCTCTCCCACAAGCCATGGTTTCATTCCGAGGCCATCCTGCAGCCCCTGGATCATCCTATCTACATTGTCAGGATGCACAGTCCAGAGCAGCTCGAAATCTTCGCCGCCAGAGAAGATCCTGGTGCGAAGCCAATTGCGCTGAAAAGGCCCCCTGCCCTGCTGCAGTGCCATCTGTCTTAGTGCCCGGGAGATGGGGACTCTATCTTCATGAATGATCAAGCGGCACCCGCTATCTTGGGCAATGTGAGCAACATCCGTTGCCATACCATCTGAAAGGTCAATACACGAAGTTGCCCCCAGCTCAGCAATCAGCCTGCCAAGCCGGATTCTTGGCTCAGGCAGCAGATGTCTGCTCACGAGCCTTTTCCATGCGGTACGGAAACGGGATGGAAAATAAGCCTTCGCACGGGCCCCATGGCCTGGACAGGCCATACAAACCCTTTTCCTGGATGCCATCCCCTCAGAAGGATACTGGTGATGGCGCAAAACAGGGCCCTTGATTCCCTGCAAAAGAATAAGACCGGCATCAGCCTCTCCCACCGGACCGGAGAGAAAGATCAGATCACCAGGCTGGGCACCGCTCCTCATGAGCGCCTTGCCACCCTCCACCTCCCCTATGAGAGTCAGAGTCACCGAAAGGGAGGAACAGCCTGTGGTTACAGTATCCCCGCCCATGAGCAGGGCTCCAAATCGCCCCAGCTCTTCACATAAGCCAATTATGAAAAGTCTCCAAAACCTGTCAGGACAAAAAACATCCCTTCCTTCCCTTCCGGAAAAGATGGCTTCGGGTATCTCGAGATTCAGGAAGCCATAGGCAGGCACTCCACCCATGGCAGCAATATCACTCAGATTCACTGCGGCCAACCTGCGTCCCAGGATCTCAGGCGTATAATAGGAGAGGTCGAAATGGATACCCTGGCACATGGTATCAGTGGTGACCAAGATCTCCCGGTCTCCACTGCACGGGAGTAAAGCGCAATCGTCACCTATACCTTTCCCAGGGCCATGGGGCAGACCTGTTTGCCTGCCCTGGACCCGGTAACTCTCTGCAATCTCCTGTATGAGCCTTATGAGCTGGAGTTCCGTCATCTATCCAGCCGCCTGAGGTTCAAAATCAAGCAAAAATCTCCCTCTCACTAAAGAAGAACCTTATCTCCACCTCGGCCCGCTCCGGTGAATCAGAACCATGCACAACGTTTTTCTCAATGTCTGTTGCAAAGTCGGCACGAATGGTACCTGGAGCAGCCTCCTTGAAATTGGTAGCCCCCATGAGTTCCCGATATCTCCTGATGACATCCTCACCCTCCAGGACCATCACTACAATGGGACCCGATGTCATGAAATCGGAAAGGCTCTGGAAAAAAGGCTTCTCCCTGTGCTCTGCATAAAAAATCTCTGTATCCTTCTGGGTGAGCTGTACCATCTTAACGGCTGAAATCCTGAATCCTGCTGCTTCCAGCCTCTTGATAACCTCGCCAATGAGCCCCCTTGAAACCCCGTCCGGCTTGATGATAGAAAGAGTGCGTTCCATGATTTCATTTTCTCCTTTCAGATCTATAGGTTTATATTGTTCTCTTTTCAGCCATAAACAGTGTCACGGCAAGCCCTTTATAACCCAAGTTCTGAAAGGTTCAACCCAGATTATTCAACTCATCAGGTTGCCGGATCGGAGCTCAATCCAACTGCAGGGCAAAATCACATTCTATCTATTGACTGAAGAATGACTTGCAATTACAATTGATTACTTCGTTTAGATCTTGTTCCGGATGCTTTCCTTTCTACAGCTAAAGGTTGATTGATATTGACAAAAGATCCTTTTTTGTAAAAGATCCAGACATAAAAATGCGAGAGTGGCGGAATTGGTAGACGCACTGGATTTAGGATCCAGCGGCCCTGCGCCGTGGGAGTTCGAGTCTCCCCTCTCGCACCAGAACCTGTTTTTCTGTTTCTGTCGTGGTCAGGGTAAAGGAATCGGTTGATATGACCTCAACAACTAGTTAGAACTGCTGGATATTGAAACTGCCTCAGGTCCAACTCTCTCATCTCTTAAAAATTTTAAAAATATCGGCCCCGAAGCCCAAAATAAACCTGAAAGGTAGCTTTTTTTGTCAGGGCTGTTAAATTCCTTGGGATAAAAAACAATAAATTGAAGAAAGGTACCTGTATTATGAAGATTTCTCTCGAAGATGTCAGTGATGTACAAAAGAGATTGTCCATCCATGTCCCTGCAGATGTTGTAAGCCGGCTTTACGGACAGACCATAGCCCAGTTCAGACAGATGGCCTCCATTCCAGGGTTCAGGAAGGGACGTGTGCCCAAGGCCATACTGGAGAGGGAATATGGAGACCATATCAAATCCGAGGTATTGGAACTCCTGGTCAAGGAAACCCTTTCCGATGCGATAAAGGAAGCTGACCTGACCATGTTGCTGGAACCTCAATTCGATTCCTCTACAGAGATAAAAGAGGGTGAAGAGTTTACATATTCTGTCCTGATAGATGTGGAACCGGAGATAGAACTTCCTGAATACAAGGGGATGGAGCTGATCAAACCGGTGGTAGAAGTATCAGATGAAGAGGTTGACCAGCAGCTATATCAGCTCAGAAAGCACTTTGGCAAGGTAGAACCCCTGGAGGAAGAAAGGCCCCTGCAGGAAGGTGATGTTGCCATCATCGATTACACCGCCTACATTGATGGTGAAGAGCAGGATGACATGATCCTTGAAAACTATCCTGTTGAAGTAGGAGAAGGAAACCTGCATCCGGATCTGGAGAAGGAGTTGGTGGGGATGGAGAAGGGAGAGACCAAGGAGATCTCCATCACCTATCCTGATGATGCCGTAAACACCAAGGTTGCGGGCAAAACCGTAACATATAATGTAACTCTAAAGGAGATCAAGCAACGTAACCTGCCTGAACTGGATGACAAATTTGCCCAGGAGCTTGGTATTGGCCTGAAGACCATGGACGATCTCAGGGAAAAGATCCGCAGCCAGATTGAGAAGGACAAGGAGGAGGCAGCAGAGTCAGCGCTGAGACAGCAGATCTTCGACAAACTCTTGGAACAGGCTGATTTTCCCATATCTGACAGGTTGATCGAGAAAAAGCTGGACCAGATGATAGACAACATTGCAGGACATCTTCAGGAGAAGGGATTGAGCCTGGAACACGCCGGTATGGATGAGGCCAGGCTCCGGGAAAAGATGCGGGACGATGCCATCAAACAGGTAAAGACCGAACTGATCCTGGACAAGATCGCAGAAAAGGAAGAGTTAGAGCTGGATAGTGACGAGTTAAACCACTACGCAAATTATGTCGATGAAAATTACCAGCAGATGGGAGTGAGCAAGGAACAGTTTCATTCTGCAGTGTTTGAATCGGTCCTGCCAAAACTCAGGGCCAAGAAGACCCTTGACTTCATAATCGAAAATGCAAAAATCAATGAGGAGGCCCAGTAAGCCATGCCTTTGATTCCTATGGTCATAGAACAGAGCCCCAGGGGGGAGCGCGCCTATGATATCTACTCCAGGCTGCTGAAGGAGCGGATAATATTTCTGGGCAGTGCGATAAATGATGAGGTTGCCAATGTGATCATTGCCCAGCTTCTATTTCTGGAGGCAGAAGATCCCAAAAGAGATATCACCATGTATATCAATTCTCCAGGCGGCGTGGTTACCGCAGGTTTGGCCATATATGATACAATGCAATATATAAAGGCCGATGTCAGCACTCTCTGTCTTGGACAGGCAGCCAGCATGGGAGCACTACTCCTTACAGCCGGGGCACCGGGAAAGAGATATGTCCTGCCAAACTCCCGTGTATTGATACATCAGCCCATGGGCGGATTTCAGGGTCAGGCAACAGATATTGACATACATGCCAGGGAAATCTTAAATTTAAAACAACGTCTTAATGCGATAATGGCCCACCACACAGGTCAGCCTGTAGAGAAGGTGGAAAAAGATACAGAGCGTGACTACTTCATGGGAGCGCAAGAGGCCTTGGAATACGGCCTTGTAGATGAGATAATAGAAAAGAGGGAAGATAGCGAACAGAAGGGCTGATGCCCAATTATCAGCCTGAAGACCGGATCAGGGCGTCACAGTTAACGCAGGCCTGATCTGGCACAGGCTTCCCCCTTATGACACAATTCCGAAAAAGGCCTTGATTATTCTGAACAAGGTCAGGAGGTAAAAGATACCATGTCCAAAGATAAGGATTTTGACAGCCGCAAGGATCTCAGTTGCTCTTTTTGTGGAAAGGGGCAGGGAGAGGTCAAGAAGCTCATAGCTGGCCCCAACGTCTATATCTGCGATGAATGCATAGATCTCTGCAACGACATCATTGCAGAGGACTACGAAGCAGTGGAAGATGCAGAAAGCATGGCTGGCATACTGAAACCTGCAGAGATCAAGGCGCTCCTGGATGAGTATGTGATCGGTCAGGAGCACGCCAAAAAGATACTCTCGGTTGCGGTACACAACCATTACAAGAGGATAGACTCCAAGGTAGGCATGGAGGAGGTGGAGCTTCAGAAGAGCAATATCATGCTCATAGGCCCTACAGGCAGCGGCAAGACACTGCTGGCTCAGACCCTTGCCAAGATCCTTAATGTGCCATTCACCATTGCTGACGCCACCACCCTGACAGAGGCAGGATATGTAGGCGAAGACGTAGAAAACATCATTTTGAATCTGCTTCAGGCTGCTGATTACGATGTCGAGCTGGCCAGTCGCGGCATCGTATATATCGATGAGATAGACAAGATCGCACGGAAGTCGGACAGCCCGTCCATAACCAGGGATGTCTCTGGTGAGGGAGTACAGCAGGCACTCCTGAAAATCATTGAAGGGACACTCGCCAATGTGCCTCCCAAGGGGGGGCGGAAACACCCACAACAGGAGTATGTGAAGATCGATACCACAAATATCCTGTTCATTGTGGGTGGTGCCTTCGTGGGACTGGATTCCATCATAAAGAGCAGGATGGGCAAGTACTCCATAGGGTTCGGTGCCAATGTTGAGGGGGCCAGGGAGCTTACCTTCAGCGAGATCCTGAGACACCTGGAGCCTGAAGATCTGATCAAGTTTGGCCTCATCCCTGAGCTGGTAGGGCGCGTGCCTGTGGTAGCAACCCTGGAAGAGCTTTCCGAAGAGGATCTCGTCAAGATACTCCAGGAGCCCAAGAATGCACTGATCAAGCAGTTTCAAAAACTGTTTGCCATGGACAATATCGATCTCCATTTCACAGATGGCGCCATCAGGGCCATAGCCAAGGAGGCCATTCAGAGAAAGACCGGTGCCAGGGGGCTCAGGGCCATACTTGAAAGGGCGATGCTGAATGTAATGTATGATCTGCCATCCATTGAGGGGGTCAAGGAGTGCATCATCAGTGAAGAGGTGATACTTGACAAGGCAGAGCCTATTCTGATGTATGAAAACGATCATGCAGAGGCCAGTTCCTCGGCCTGATCAGGTTGACGTAACAGAGAAACTTTGACGTAACTCGATATTAAGGAAAAATATGGAACCCTACGAAGAATTATCGACACTGCCACTTCTTCCATTGAGGGATATGGTCCTGTTTCCTCATATGGTTGCCCCGCTCTTCATTGGAAGGGACAAATCGGTACAGGCTATTGAAAAGGCCATGTCTGACAACCAGGAGATATTTCTATCTGCCCAGAAAAATGCCCAGAAGGATGATCCGGGTCAAAAGGATATATATCGCGTAGGGACCATTGGCACGATTCTCCAGCTTCTGAGACTCCCTGACGGCACCGTCAAGGCATTGATCGAGGGTAAAAGGCGGGCCAAGATCAGAGAATTTCAGAGTGAACAGCCCTTTTTCATGGTAAAGGTAGAGCCCCTCCCGGAAAAACTTGTCAAAGGTCCTGAGGTAGATGCAGTCAAGCGGCTGACAATATCCACCTTTGACAAATACTGTAAACTCAACAAGAAGGTACCACCTGAGGTGGTCCTGTCCATCTCCTCCATTACAGATCCTTCCCGCCTTGCCGATTCCATTGCCTCCCATATCAGCCTCAAGGTGGATGACAAGCAGGCCGTACTTGAAACCCTCAATCCAGCCCAGCGTCTGGAAAAGCTTTATGAACTCATGTCCTCCGAGGCGCAGATCGCTGAGATGGAGCAGAGGATCAAGGAGCGGGTCAAGAAGCAGATGGAGAAGAACCAGAAGGATTACTATCTGAATGAGCAGATCCGCGCCATCCAGAAGGAGATGGGACAACAGGACGATGCCCAGAGCGAGATCCAGGAGCTTGAAAAACGGATCAGGAAGAAAAAGCTCCCCAAGGAGGCAGCTACCAGGGTCCGAAAAGAGCTGAAGAAACTGAAACTCATGTCTCCCATGTCGGCAGAGGCAACTGTAGTCAGGAACTACATTGATTGGATCCTGGCCCTGCCCTGGAAGGAGACAACAAAGGATAACCACGATATTGAAAAGGCAGAGGCCATCCTGGATCAGGATCACTATGGGCTTGAAAAACCCAAGGAGCGTATCCTGGAATATCTTGCGGTAAAGGCCCTTGCCAAGAAACTCAAGGGGCCCATTCTCTGTCTTGTTGGGCCGCCAGGCGTGGGGAAGACATCCCTGGCACGT
>JALSKY010000284.1 GCA_026988585.1 Deltaproteobacteria bacterium | reverse complement strand
CAATTATTGGTGAAGATGCTGAAGGCGTGGCAAGAGAGGTGAGCCAGGAGACCGGCCGGGATGTCAAGGTGGTGAGCTGTCCAGGCTTTTGTGCCCCGTCGCAGTCAGGCGGGCACGGGCTTGGTTTCCGCATGATTCTGGATATGGTGAAACCTGCTGCCAAGCCCTATCAGCAGCCGGTGGTGAACCTTGTAGGAGAGTTCAATGTTGGCGGCGAGAGTGTAGTGATAAAATCCCTCCTCAAGGAACTGGGGATCCATGTGCATACTGCCCTCACCGGTGCCACATCCTGGACCGAGATAGAGGAGATGGCAAATGCCCAGCTCAACCTGCTGTTCTGCGGTTCCACTGCTGAAGAGTTTTGTCGGGAGGCCAAGACCCGTTTTGGACAGCCCTACATGAAGGTCTCTTTCTATGGATTGAAGGCGGTGAAGAAATCACTCTACAAGATCGGCACCTATTTCGATATTCCAGAGGAGCGAATCCAAAAGGTGATTGCCAAGGGCCAAGCCCTGGTTTCCCGTGAGGCAGGCAGTATGATCGACTCTTTCAAGGGAAAACGGGCAGTTATAGTACTGGGTGCCGGCCGGATAGGGGCCCTCTCACGGATGCTCACCGAAATGGGATTTCAGGTGGAGATGGCGGCATCCATATTTGGCAAGAAGGTTGATCATGATGAGGCAAGGCCCTTTGCCAGATATATCACCGATGATCCTGGTGACTATGAACTGGAGGCCTCTCTCAAGGTGCTTCAGCCAGATATTGTCCTGACCAATGCAAGGGAGCAGTGGCGCATAGTCAAATCCGGTTTTCCTGTAGTCTCTTTTCCTCAGCAGAAGGATAGGGGGCCTTATGCCGGATTTACCGGGGTGATAAACTTTTCCAGGGATCTTTACCATGCAATGAATGCCCCGGTCTGGAGCCTGATGAACTCATTTGGTTGAGATAATATGGTCAAAATATCTGATTATACATAGTCGGATACCGGTGCGTTTACCTGGCCCAATCCTCCGGATTATGCAATGTGTTGTGCTGCAAATAGTTGGCCTGTGACCAAAATGTCGATTTGTCGACTTTTTTGTTTGTTCCTGTTTTGTCTGTATCAGAGTGCTGCATTCAGCTCAGGCAGGTAGTCTATTTTTCCAAATAAAATCAAATTACTATTTGGAATGTTGCTCTATGTCACTTTCTGGCCCCACGATTGCTTTATTTCTCCCCTAAAAGAAGAGCCCCCGTCTTGAACTGTTCTGGAGAGGCTTGATGGATCCATCCTTCTTTTTTTGTCTTAAAGATATTTATCTTAATTTGTTGAGGCAAAATAATTAAAGGTGAGTTTTTCAGGAATCTCTTTTGGGTGCGGGCTTCGATCCGAAGGTAGATGTAAATTGGAGAGAAAGGGAGGAAACAATGGCTAAGGAAAGTAAAGATAGGGATCTGGCTAAGCAGATTACAAGAAGATCATTTATGAAGGGGATGGTTGGGCTTGCATTGGCAGGTACGGCTGGTTCTACCCTTACCTATTTTGATTCAGAGGCCCATGCACATTGGGTACGAAACCGTTTTGGGCATCTTGGAGGGGTCGTTCCTGTTGATCCTTCAAATCCCTCTATTGTGCATTATGATCGTTTTTGTAAGCATGGTGGCTGTCAGGAGTGCAGCAGAGTATGTCAAGAAGAACAGACTGTTTTTGGATATTGGGATCCTCGTGTGGCAAGTGAGGTAGTATGTGTCAATTGCGGTCAATGTACCCTCTATTGTCCAGGAAAGCGTGGTATTCCTGCAATGCAGGAGGTTGATGATACGGCAGCAGCATTTTCTTATCTCAATAACAGTGAATATCATGTAGTGGTTCAGACTGCTCCGGCTGTTCGTGTTTCCCTGGGCGAGGAATTTGGTCTTGTGCCTGGAGAATGGACTGAGGGCCAGTTGGTAGCAGCATTGCGTGCTCTTAGATTTGATGCGGTGTTTGATACAAATTTTTCGGCTGATCTTACCATAATGGAGGAAGCATCTGAATTCATTAAAAGAGTTGTGAATGGTGAGGCGCCTATGCCCATGTTCACATCCTGCTGTCCTGGGTGGGTCAAGTTTTTGGAATATTTCTATCCATCTCTTATTCCCAATCTCTCTTCATGCAAGTCACCACAGCAGATGCTTGGGGCAATGGCAAAGACCTACTATGCAGAGAAAAAAGGGATTGATCCTGCCAAGATTATCTGTGTTGCAATAATGCCATGTACTGCCAAAAAGTTCGAGGCCCAGCGTCCTGAAATGGTTGCTGCCAGGGAATACTGGCATAATGATTCAATAGGCCAAGATGTAGATTTAGTATTAACAACACGTGAATTGGCCAGGATGATAAAGGCCCAAAATATCGATTTCATCAACTTGCCAGAAGAAGGGTATGATTCTCTTCTTGGAGAAGATACCGGTGCTGCCAAGATATTTGGCGCTACAGGCGGGGTTATGGAGGCTGCAGTCAGGACAGCTTATCACTTCATTACCGGAGAGGATCCTCCTCAGGTCCTTTTTGCTCTGGAGCCGGTTCGCGGTTTGGATGGCGTTAAGGAGGCTGAGCTGGTCATAGATGGGATGACTGTAAAGGTAGCTGTTGCCAATGGCTTGAAGAATGCACGGGCAGTGTGTGATCTGGTGAAGGATGGCAATCCCAATGGATGGCATTTCATAGAGTTCATGGCTTGCCGCGGAGGTTGTATTGGTGGCGGTGGACAGCCCAGAACAGCAGTGCCTCCTACCGATGAGATTCGTCAGGCCAGGATTGATGCTCTATATTCTGCAGATGAAGCGGATGTTAAACGTGCTTCCTATGAAAATGAGGAGATTCAGGCTATTTATGAGGAATTTCTTGAGCCTCTGGGAGAGGAGCGTGTTCATGAACTGCTGCATACTCATTATACAGATAGAGGGCCGGTTGTTTAGTTCATGGCAGTCAAACATACTCCCATACAATAACATATAAATATACAGGCCGGCTCATTGTCCGGCCTGTATATTTTTGCTCTGAATGGCTGAAATTGTTTTTCTGGATTATCCATGAGTTGTAAGCCATGGGCTACTCTCATCCATTAGTAGAAATCCTTGCTGTTTGGTATTAAGGTGCTCCACTTCCATTCGAAACCGCATTTTTTCACATCCCTGTCCTGGCTGCATCCCGAACTGTACCAGATATGCACGTCCAGATAATTTCCCGGGGTGGCGGTGGCAGGTGCAGATATCCATTTGGTAGTGGCTTGGGACTGGGGAGATATCATGATAACAACTCCTCCGGCAGGAGTGCCAAGGTCTTGTGTTCCAGGGGGCCGTATGTAGCCCTGTACCCCCATCTTCACATAAAAATCTGTCCTGTTTTTAAGGGTAGCCCTCCACTTTTTTTGAGCATTGTCCCACTCTATTCTCCTTACAGAAACATCTACAGGCAGGTTGATTGGAAGAATTTGAATGAGGTTTGTTAAGACCTTGGAATCCAGGACCTGACTGCCTGCAGCAGTCATCAGTTTGACCTCAAGCCTGTCTGTCTCACAACACCTGGTGCCAGAAGCGGGTAACAGTTACTGATTGTCCTGGCTTTATCATATCCCTGGAAAGAATGGAACCTGATGCAGGAAGCCAGTTGCTGCTGTTCCGGTTCCTGGAATATCCCTGGACAATGAATTTTGTCCCGTCCGCTGCTTTAAACCCCATGTTCTTCACAGTCGCCCTCCATAGCCATTTTCCCTGATTAGTGGTGCCGATCTCCACCTTTTCCAGTTTCAGTATGGCAACTCTTGGAATCCTGTCCGGATCCACAGGAGGCCTTGTTACGCTTTCCGGCAGTTTTCTTACATGGTCAGGCTGCGGCGGGGCAGCGGCAGCAAGGGTCGCGATAAAGGTGAACAGCAGATGAAGGAGACCGGTTAAAAGCAGGATCTTTTTCATTTTGTACCTCCTTTCCTTGCCTGATAATCTCAGACCCTTCTAATACGGTTATAGAGGCCAATGCGTCATATATCAATCCCCTGTTTCAGCTATTTTCAGACCGATTTGCTCTGCCTCCTCCTGTTTTTTCAGACCTTTTAGCCTCGAGAGGCGGTTCAGATCCGGCAGCACCGGCCGGGTTCGCCTGGTGTCACATAGATCTACACCCTTATGCAGTCCGCGCCCTGCACTGTCTTTTTTCATAGCTGATTTTGCAGCTCAAATGGCTGGTAGTGAATTTTTGCCTTAAGAATTCAGTGGTTCAGGCCGTTGAGTATTGGAGAAAATCCTCAGATGTGCTAATGAAATAGAGGAAGAGGGGATAAATAGGTTCAAGCGTATAATTTTTATGATTTGGTTGGATTTTTCCCTCTATCATGGCTTAGAAATTTATGTTGCTGGTAATTTTACACGTATTTGATGAAACAGTTGACTGAATGGAGGTTCAAGATGAAGATAGCCCTTTTTTCTGTTTTTGCAGTTCTCTTTTTTGCCTGTTCCATGCCTGTCTTGGCCCAGGAAGAGAATTCGGTTGCCGGACCGGACACCCAGGCCCAGCAGGGGAGTTCAGGTCAGGATGGCATGATGTCGGATTTTCTCAAGATCCTTGGGAGCGTTGCAAAGGAGGCGGTTCAGGAGTCCTTTGATGAATGGCTTGGCAAATATAAGGGTAAAATTGGTCAGGTAAGGCTGGTTGAGCGCCGCGGAAATGCTCTCATTCTTGAAGTTACCTATCAGAATGTGAAGAGGACAGACGGGGTATCTGTGCAGGCAAAGGTTCTCCGGGGAGGGGTGCCCCTGGATGGGTTTACCAGTTCAGTGGCACCGATCACCGGGCGTAGCGGCATAGTTCGTCTCACCATCACCTGGGCTCAGGGTAGCCAGGCTGCCCAGGGTGGATGGGGTACTGTGTCCGGCTGGGATGAGAGCGGCTCTGAAGGCAGCAGCCAAGAGACCTATTCTGATCAGATCGAGCTGTTTCTGGTTCGGGAGAGCAATCCGGACCGTCCATTCGGACACTTGGTGTTTGATTTTCCCAAGACCTGGACTACCAGTTCCGAGATAGAGGTTATCGAGCCTGAACAGCCAGTCCAGGAGGAGGCTGTTGAACTGGAAGAGGGACAGGGCCAGGAGACAGGCTCAGGTTCTGGTACTGGAACAGTGATTCCCGGAGGCAAAAAGCCGGTCCTCAGGCCTGTTCTGCCTGGGACCATCCTGAAACCTGTGAAGCCGGCAGTGAAACCGGAGGTCATACAGCAGCCGTCCAGGCAGACAGAACAGAAACAGGAGAAACCTGCTGTGCAGGAAAAACCTGTATTGCAACTACCTGGCATTATGGGCCGCTAATTACCGAGATTATGGCCCTTCTGTCTCCTGTTATTGGTTGCAGAAGGGCCTCTCATACATAGTTCAACAGGGGAGGGCTTATTTATGAAGCTGCTGAAACCGTTTTCCCTGATTCTCTTTCTTTCAGGCTACTCTCTCTTTTTCCTGCCCTTTTTCCTTCCTGTATCTGCCCAGGACAATATCAAACCTGTGTACAAACTGCATCAGGTTCAGACGTTGAAACTGCCGGAAAGCAGGAAATTTCTGGTAAAACCCCTGAAGATAAGGCCTTTTCCCATCCATAAACTGCCAAGGCCTGTTATTCCTGTAAAACCTGTAAAACCTGAAGGGCCTGATCCTGCTGCAGCCATTGATCTCGTAGATGTTATCGACTCCGCAGAACTGCTGCAGGATATCTCGGCTGCTGCCGGATGGGACAGTCACATGATCTTCCAGGACAGGGCAGCGGGTAATGTGTTCTATTATATCCCCAGGGAGTTCCTTCTGGTTTATGACAGGGGAGGATATCATCTATCCACCCAGTACAACCAGCAGGCTGAGCCAGGAAAACCATCAGTTACCCTGGTGGCAGAGTTGGCAGCCCCCTATCACACCGGTGATACAGCCCTGCTCAAGGCAATACTAAGGGAGGCCTTCGGTCTGAAACCCGGAGAGAGGATTGAGATCAAGTCCATCAAGGGGCTGGGGGCATCGGTGGATATGGCGCCCCTGAGTGCCGGTTTTGCCATAGGGCCTGAGAGGATAAGTGTGACCTTGCCTGCCCATCTCAGGCAGCCTCTTCGTATGACCCTTTCACTCACCCAGGATGAGGTTGAGGCCATTCTTGCCCAGATTGCTGCTGAAGGAGTGGCAGGGACCCTTAACATCCAGGTGGCAGACAGTTCCGTTCCAATCCCTATCCGTATCCAGTATGGGGCATTTGCCGGTGAAAAGATTGCCGGTTTTCAGGATTGGCTGCATGGCGCTGGACTTGATGCCTTTGAGAACATAACGCCATTTCCTGTTACTCTCGAGGGGATAAATGGCTACTGTCTCAAGAACAACAGGTTGGAGCGCATAGCCAAGCGTCTCAAGTCCTCCAGCCCTATACCTCCCAAGGGTAAGAGGCCGGTGAAACTTCCTCCGGCTGAGAGGGTTCTTGGCAAAGGAGTGCTGCTTGGTTGGCTGGATCTCACACTGGATACCAACTGCCGGAGCTGTATCGAGAAGATAGACCGTTCCGTAAGACGTGGCGTAGCCGTTACTCCTGCCACCACAGTAAAGTTTTCAGCCATACCATCAGTCTTTTCTGAATTTGGCATCTACCAGATCATTGTATCTGTCAAGTCCCCATATTTCGGTATGAACCGTGGCAAGGTAGAGAAGAGGGAGATAGTGCTCTCTGAGCAGGAGGAAGGGGGCAGTGAGTTTACCCTCTATCTTCCCTCCACCCTTGGAGAGAATCCCCTGCTTTACAGATATCAGTTACGGGTGGTCACCGAAGATGGGGAGATGTTTCGTGAGGAGCAGTGGCATGATGGCCGGG
>JALSKY010000283.1 GCA_026988585.1 Deltaproteobacteria bacterium | reverse complement strand
CTTGGCTGGGTAACAGAAGATCCCCGGCTTTATCACAGTGGGGATGTCCATCCAGTCCTTTGTTGGTGGGCTGAGATCGATCCTCAACAAATTTTGTGGTGTCAAGTCCTTGCTCATGGTCTCGTTTCCCTTGTCCTATTCTCTTTCCAGAGGCAATCCAGCCTCTTTCATATAATCCCTGTAGGCATCCTCATATTCCTGATATGTATGGAATTTGGGAGGCTTTCTCCATGGATTCTCATGATATTCCATACGGTTGGTATTTGCCAGATTCCTGGTTGGGCTCATGAATACACCGCCCATATGCATCAGCTTGCTGAACGGGAAATAGGCCAGCAGTACAGCCACCAAAGCTATATGCACAAAAAAGATTGCCCCAATCCCGTCTGGAACAGTGGGATGGAATGATGCAACGCCCAGTGCCAGGGCCTTGACTGCGGTGATATCCACCCTCCATACAAATCTCATGAGGAGGCCGGATGTCGCAATTCCAAGAAGCAGAAACAGAGGGAAATAGTCCTGCATCAACGAAACAAAACGCACCTTTGGCAGAAACAACCGCCTGACCAGCAAGCCACCCACTCCTGCGAAAAACAGCAGATCAGTGATGTAGATAGGCGGTATTCCGATCTGGAACATTCCATCCACCTTATCTATTAACTCAATAGGCCATGGTATGGGATCCATGAAGAACCTGAGATGCCTGATGGCAATAATCAGAAAGGAATAGTGAAAGAGCAGGGCCAACAGCCAGAGCCATTTAGATGGACCATGGATCAGATAGCCGGACCTGAGATCAGTACGGGTATTTCTGAAGAGCGACCTGAACAGCAGCACCTCAAGGGCCATCCTAATTATCACCCCTACTGTCGTACTTGGATTGTCTATCTTGGACCATTTGATCCATGGAAGCGACATCTCCTGCCCTGCAGTAGTCGGAATACGAAAAGGCACCGGTGACTTGGCCCAGTCAACTACCTTTCTGATGAATCCCACCATGAAAATTCCCAGGGCGGCATAGATCAGAAGCGGGCCAAATATCCACTGGAAGAAGTGGACAGATCCGCCGATCAAACCTGCCACTACGATCCCGATCACTGCCCCAAAAGCCAAAGCGATTCGAAGTATCATCTCTACTCCTCTTAGTGTTGAGTTTTTCTCTTTTCCAACCGTTCGAGGTGCTTGTTGCCCCTGCGGACCATATATGAAAAACACATTCCGCCTGTCAACATTTCCGGCCTCTTCATCAGATCATCCATCTTGATTCGCCAGATCCGCTCACGGCACTCCATATAAACATCGAATGCAAGTGAGGCAAACCTGTCAATCTCTGACTCGAAATCCAGATAATCCCTCCAGAGCCCGCTTTTTTCTATATCCTTCAGGAGCTCCTGCCTGACCGCATCTTTCAAAAAAAAGATCACCTGAACTGCAGAGGCAGGAGAGAACTCCTGTACAGACCTGATACGAACGAGATTATCAAGCAACCTTTTCAGTTCGACTGGATTGCGGTCGCCACAAAGCTGATCAAACAGGGGAAAGACGGTCTCCTGAATAGTAGAGCCGAGAGGATTTGCAAACTTGTTGGGTTCCTTTTTGAGAAACTCGGCAGTTTGAGCAGGATAGGAGTTATGGATTGCCTTGACCCAGCGATCCACTATCTCTCTCTTCTTATTTTCAAGGAGCTTCCTAAGCCTCCCGGATGGTGCTGACGAACCCATTTCCTCTCCCCCTCAAACAGTAATAAAATTTACAACATTCCTTTTTTAGAGAACTACCCAAAAAAATTCAAGAAAACTGCAAACCGTACCTGACCACTACCGCTACAGCAGATCCTCTACCGTTCATAAACGCAGATATACGGCTGAATAGTACTCAAGAGCTCAAAAGGCCTGTTGATTGAATATCGATTCAACTGTAATGCTCATAATTAAATAGACAAAATGTGTCCCCGTGTCAAGAGAGTTCTGACAGATATATCCTTTTCCACAGGAGATTCAGATCCTGCAGGAATAGATATGGAAAACAGTTTTCTTTACCTGACTTTTGACATAAATTTAGTATCATTATTGAGAACCGCCATGAAGATACTGTTTGCCTATCCATACTGTCTAAACCCTCGCATCAAGGATGATGATGTCCGGGTCCCTCCAATCGGGCTCTACTACCTTGCGGCTGCATGTATGGACGCCGGACATACTGCCTCCATAGTCAACTGGCACGATGCCGGGAACAAACCGCACATTATCCAGAGGGAGATAACAGAATACAGACCTGATCTGCTTGCAATCTCAGTACTCCATGCCAATCGCTGGGGTGCTATTGAGATTGCCACCCAAGCAAAGAGATTGATTCCCGGGATCCAGGTAGTTCTTGGAGGTCCAGGCGCTACATTTCTCTATGAGCCAATTCTGAAGGGATTTCACTCGGTGGATTTTATAGTGCTTGGGGAGGGAGAGGAGACCTTTCTCGAACTCCTGAACCGGTTGCAGCAGCAATCAGGCATGGAGAGCGTTCCGGGTATAGCTTTCAGAACAGGGAGTAAAATCATAAGGACAGAAGAACGCCCATTCATCCAGGAGCTGGATTCTTTGCCTGATCCTGCAAGATTTTTCAGGTTTCAGCATCTCATCTCCTCCAGAGGGTGTCCATGGAACTGCACCTTTTGCGGGTCTCCTGCCATCTGGAAACGAAAGGTGCGGTTCCATTCGCCTGACTGGTTCGTAAACCAGATAGAGCGACTTGTAGCGCAGGGCATAAACTTCTTCTTTATTTCAGACGATACATTCACCCTGAAAAAGGAGCGGGTTATCCATATCTGTCAGGAGATAATACGCAGAAGGCTTGACATATCATGGCAGGCCATATCCAGGGTCAACCATGTTGATCAGGAGATCTTGCTATGGATGAGGCGGGCTGGATGCACACAGATCAGCTATGGAATCGAGAGCGGCTCCCCCAACATAAGGAAAAAGCTAAACAAGGACATTCCCGAAAAGAGAATAATCACTGCGTTCAAAGAAACCACCAGGACAGGCATCCTTCCCAGGGCCTATTTTATTTATGGCTCTCCCGGAGAGACGGAAAGGACTATAGCAGAAACAAAAAGGCTCATGGATATCATAAACCCTCTTGCTGCAGTCTTCTATATCATGAGCATCTTCCCCGGCACTGCCATGTACAGGGAATTCAAGGCAAAAACCGGCATAAAAGACCAGATCTGGTTCTCAAATCTAAGCCAGGAAGAGGAGATCCTGTATTTTGAGACAGACCCATCCATCTCCCGGGAAATGATCCTCAAATGGGGAAAGGAGTTGAGAAGACATTTTTTTAGCAGGTTGCCTGTTTATATCAGGGAGATAGAGTTGATAGATCTGCCAGAGCTATATCCCCTGCATGCGGATTTTCTCTCCCGCCTGGCCATGACCTTTGCCTTCGGAGATTACAGCAAAAGTAATATCCCGGACAGAGATGAGATCGCTATGAGTCTTTTTAGAAGGGCACTGGACTATGCGCCAGATCACCGGGCATATCTCGGTATGGCAGTAATGCTCCAGAAAAGAGGGGACCATGAGAAGGCCGTTCAAATCGCCAGGCAGGGAGTGGAAAAGTTTTCACATTCCAACGATCTGACAAACTGTATTGCAGTTAGCCTGATGAACACAGGCAGATTTCAGGAGGCTGCGACACTCTTAAAGCCTTTCACAAAATCCCCTGTTAGCCTGCAATATCTGCTACAGTGTGCAAGAGAGTTGGGAGATAACCGCCTCTATCAGGAGACACTGAACAGACTCAGGGCAGCAGGAGGCCCTGAACAGGCAGGACAAAAGAGATAACCCGTTCAGGCCATCCAGAGTGGTTTAAAGATGCTGCCGTTTCACGCTCAAAAATCTGAAACGCCATCATGGCATAGACAGATTTGCAAAAATGGCAACGATACAGATATGGTAAAGAGCATGGAAACCTATAATTACAGCAAGAAGCCAGTACCGAGAATAACTGTTGCCGGCCTTCGTGGTGGCTCTGGCAAGACCATACTGACACTGGGACTGATTCATGCCCTGTTCAGAAAAGGGGTTGCGGTACAGCCCTTCAAGAAGGGACCTGACTACATAGATGCGGAATGGATGGCATCGGCTGCTGGCAGGCAGTGCTATAATCTTGATCAGTTTCTCATGACACCCAAGGGGATCATACAATCATTTACCTACCGCTCCAGAGGTGCAGAACTGGCAGTAATCGAAGGAAACCGAGGCATCTTCGATGGCATGGACGTGGAGGGCAGTTGCAGCACAGCGGAGTTGGCCAAGCTCCTGGGATCTCCTGTAATCCTGGTGGTGGATGTCACCAAGACGACCAGGACTGCAGCTGCCCTGGTCCTTGGCTGCAAGGCCATGGATCAAGATCTCAGGATAGAGGGCATAGTCATCAACAGGGTTGGAGGCAAAAGACACAGACGCATTGTTACAGAATCCATAGAAAAGGTAACAGACATCCCTGTGCTGGGTGCCATTCCACGACTCAAACAGGACCCGCTCCCCATGAGACACCTGGGATTAACCCCTACATTTGAAATGCAAAAGGCAAAGAAGGTCTTGTCTTCCCTTGCCTCCCTTGTTGAAGAAAATGTAGATATAGAGAAGATCAGAGATATTGCATCAAGGAATATCCGGGGAATAGAGGGGGGCTCCAGCATTGACGGTTCACAGAGGGATCTGGAAGTAGAGGCCTCTGTCCCCACCATTTTCCAGTTGAAACCGGTTCCCGATGCAGAAAACATTAGGATTGGTATCCTCAGGGATCAGGCCTTCCAATTCTATTACCCTGAAAACATCGAGGCATTGGAGAGGGCGGGTGCCCGGATCATCTTCATGGATAGTATCAGGGACACCAAGGTCCCTGTAATCCATGCCCTTTATTTTGGGGGAGGATTTCCTGAGACTCAGGGCAGAAAACTTGAGGCAAACCATGAATTTCGGGCCCAGTTGTCATCGCTCATAGAGGCAGGCCTGCCTGTTTATGCTGAATGCGGAGGGCTTATGTATCTTGGAAGATCAGTGAAATGGAAGGGAGGGAATTTTTCCATGCTTGGTGTCCTGGACTGGGATTTTATTGTGAAAGAGAAACCGGTTGGGCATGGATATTCAATTATAGAGGTGATGGATCACAACCCCTTCTTTCCCACGGGAAAGCGGATAAAGGGCCACGAATTCCACTATTCCATCCCGGTTCCTGCAGCAGATGGTAACCAAACCGCAAAATCAGGCACGCTCTCCTGTCGCGTGGTAAGAGGGCATGGGTTTACAGATAAGAAAGAGGGGATAACGAGAAAAAACATATTTGGTACCTATACCCATATTCATGCCATGGAACGCCCTGATTGGGCTGAAAGCCTTGTATCAGCAGCCATTGATTTCAAAAGGAACCATCTCGATAAAAAAAATGGCTCAGAATAGGCTTGACAACAATGAGGGCTTTTGTCTATATGAGTTGCACATAAGGTGCTTGACCCCTTAGGGAAAGCTCTAAACAAAAATCTATAAGGAGGAAGCCATGTTTCAGATCACAATTGATTACGACAAGTGTACTGGCGATGAGGAGTGTGTAAACGCATGTCCTGCAGAGGTCTTTGATTTCGAGGATGACAAGCCAGTCATCGCAAGGCCTGATGATTGTCTGGGCTGTGAGACCTGTGTAGAGGTCTGCCCTGCAGATGCAATCACTGTTGAAGAGGTCTAAACAGGGGTCTGGATCTACAGGGATCCTTGATCTACAGATCTTTTCTCACCGAAAAGAGGGGTTTTTTCAACCCCTCTTTTTCTATTTTAAACAGTTCTCCTTATCCAACTCCTGCAATATCCTTTTGGCATCTGCAACATCCCTGGATATCTGGGCTGCAAGCTCTTCCGGCCCTGAAAAGGTTATCTCTTCCCGTAACATCTTTATGAGATTAACACGTATCTCCTGACCATATATATCCATTTCAAAATCAAAGATATGTACCTCTGCTCCAAAACCGGAATCCCCAAAGGTAGGATTGTAGCCTATATTCATTACCCCTCCGTAGATCCTGCGCCCGTAAAGCACCTGCACCACATAGACTCCCCTTTTGGGAGATAGATCCTCCCGGTTTATGGCGATGTTTGCAGTAGGAAACCCAAGCACTGTTCCGCCACGCTTCCGTCCCTGGCGAACAGTTCCCCTGATCTGGTAATAGCGCCCCAACATCCTGGCCACCAGCTCCATCTCTCCCTTGATTATCAACTCCCTTATCTTGCTGCTGCTTACAACAATCCCATCTATTACAACCGGGGGAATTACATGGAGATTGAAGCCGAGCTCATCCCCTTTTTTCTTGAGAAAAGGTATGTCACCCTGGCGACCTCTGCCACAGGCATAGTCATATCCTACCACCAGATCTTCCACGCCAATTATGCGGCACAGAATATCCTCTACAAATCCATCCGCTGAAATGGATGCAAATTCCCTGGTGAATGGGATACATACAAGATTGTCAACTCCAGCCGCCCTGATCAACTCTATCTTCTGCTCCAAAGGTGAAATGAGCCTGGGAGGATTATCAGGCATCAATACCTGGAGAGGATGGGGATTGAAGGTTACTGCCACCTTCTCCCCCTCTCTGCCATCTGCAAGCTGAACAACCCTTTTGAAAAGGGCCTGATGCCCAATATGCATCCCATCAAAATTACCCACCGTCACTGCCGGGCGATAAAAGGGAGCTCTGATCTCGTTTAGACTGAAATATATTTTCATTTCAGGTTTCCACTGGTTTTGTATTCTGGAAAGATTGGTAACCGCAGGGAAATGAAAGTAATATGCCCTCTTGACAATGGCAATAAAACTTTAGTATAAGTCTCTCCTGCCTGATGTGCCGAAGTGGCGGAATTGGTAGACGCGCTAGATTCAGGATCTAGTGGGAGTT
>JALSKY010000282.1 GCA_026988585.1 Deltaproteobacteria bacterium | reverse complement strand
TGATCAGCTTGGCGTTCCTGTTGTGGACCCTTATACCAGGAAAATTCTCTATTTTTCTGCCAACGGTATTACTGGTCCTGGAACAGATATCTGTTCTAACAGAGGAAATTACATCACCCTGAATGACAGGGGGAGGGTCAACAGCAATATCGCCTTCATTGTTTTCAGCACCGGCAGGAATCTCTGTAACCAGACAGGTGATCCAGGTGTCTCCGGCTTTACAGGCTTCAGGATATATGCCCAGGGTGATCCTGTACCCTGCAACGGTGCAGAGATGGAATATGACGACCAGGTCCTCTATCTTGATGTCGCCTCTTTGAGAAGAGATATCTGCGGGGCCTTCGCAGTAGTAACATCATCACTGCCAGAGGGCAGGGAAGAGGAGAGATATCCTGATGTTGCACTTTCTGTTTCAGCAGGTGTCCTTCCTGTGAAGTGGGAGATAGATGGAGGAACCCTGCCGGACGGCATTGACCTGACACCTGATGGCCAGTTAACCGGCACTCCTGCCAAGGCAGGTTCCTTTACCTTTACTGTAACGGCAACAGACAGTGAGAACAATGTGGCCAGCAGGGTGTTGAGTATTACAATTCAGCCAAATCCTCCGCGTATAATTACCAATGAACTCAGTTCCGGTGTGGAAGGAGAGCCCTATTATGCAGCCATTGCAGTAACAGGTGGCAAGAGACCGTACAACTGGAAACAGCCTGTTTTACCCATGGGCATAGAGTTCAGTGATGGTGTACTTCAGGGGAAACCCGAGCCAGGGACATCTGGAACCTATTCCATTGACCTTGCTGTTAAAGACCGGCGTGGCAGGATTGCAGAGAAGACCCTGTCCTTGACCATAAACAGGGCATCTGCTGGATCATAGGGTCCAAGATATCTTGGACCTCCAATAAAGCCACCTAAAGGAATCAAACCTATTCCGATACAGAGAGAAAAAATTTATAAAATCAAACCGGTACCAGGTTTATCCATAAAATAGTCTTCAACCGGGTAGGATTGTTGATAGAGAGCCCTGCTCCTATTTCCATCTTTGTTGCAGTGCCTCTTTTATCGCAAGGTTTACCGCCTCTTCAGGAGAGGAGGTCTCTATGACGCCAGGAATCTCTCTCCATGTTGACAGACCTATCACAGGCTTCCCCAGTTTCAGCGCAAAGGCGATCTCGGAAAGGGTTCCATAACGTCCAGATATTGCTATCAGTGCATCTGAAGAGTTTATGATTACGAGATTCCTTGCCTGGCCCAATCCAGTTGCCACAGGTATGGTGACATAGGGGTTGGCGTCTTGCGGGGTGTTCCCAGGGATTATCCCTATTGTGGTGCCTCCAGCGGAAACTGCCCCCTGGCAGGCAGCCTCCATAACTCCACTGAGGCCGCCACAATACAGTAACGCCCCCCTTTCTGCGAGAAGGCGGCCTGTTTCCCTGGCAATCTCTGCAGTGGCTGTATCACAGGAGCCTGCACCTATTATTCCGATCCTCAAGGCAGATTTTCTGAATCTCATAACAGCCATTTGAATACCAGAAAACCGCCGATGAGCAGGATCATGAATATGATGCTGAGAATATTGAAATATTTTTCAAGAAAATACCTTATCGGCGGGCCAAAATAGTAGATGAGACCGGCTATGAGAAAGAATCTGGCTCCACGGGAGAGTATGGATGCAACCATGAAGGTGAGTGGATCTACCCTGAAGGCGCCGGCAGTAAGGGTGAAGAGCTTGTAGGGTAGCGGGGTGAAACCACCGGCTGCAACCGCCCAGCCTCCATATTGCTGATAGAGTTGTTGTACCTCGAGATATTTGTCTGTGAGATGGTAAAAGGCCATTATTTTGTCGCCAATGAGCTCCATGAAATAATAGCCCAGGGCATAACCGAAAACGCCTCCCAATACTGAACCTGATAGGCAGATGGTTGCCCATCTGAGAGAACGTTTTGGCATGGAAATGGCCAGTGCCATCAGCAGCACATCTGGTGGAATAGGGAAAAAAGAGGCCTCAGCAAAGGCTATTATGAAGAGAAACGGGGCAGCCCCTGGCTTTTCTGCCCATGACAGCATCCAGTCATAGAGTCTTCTTGCCTGTGCAGGCAGGAAGTTCACTGCCTGCGATAAGGTTTTCATATCTGTTGCTCTCCTGTAGTTCTATCTGAGTATCAGACCTGATATGAAAATATCTTGGAAGAGGGTGCCATGTAGAAACCGCTATTTACGCTTCTGTCTTCCAGCCATGATCACCAATGAGTTTAACGAACCTGACCCCCTCAAGGGGTTGAATCTTCACATCGCCGTTTTCCTTTATCACCTTGGTGAGGACCTGGGAGTATTCATCACCAACAGGGACAAGCATTACTCCCGGATCAGAAAGCTGCTGTATGAGTGGTTCAGGAATGGATGGGCCTCCTGCTGTCACAAGTATGGCATCATAAGGGGCGTATTCCTTCCATCCCCATGTGCCATCATCAAGTTTGAGCATCACATTGTGGTAACCAAGCTGGTCCAGCACCCTTCTCGCCTTTTGGAGCAATGAGGGAATTCTCTCTACACTGAAGACCTTCCTGGCTATCTCTGCCAGAACTGCTGTCTGGTAACCAGAACCTGTCCCGATTTCAAGGACCTTCTCTCCTCCCTTCAGTCCCAGTTCTGCCGTCATCCTGGCAACTATATATGGCTGTGATATGGTCTGGCCATGACCTATAGGCATTGGAAAATCACCATAGGCCTGATCCCAAAGGGCCTCATCCACAAAAAGATGCCTTGGAACCTTCTCCATGGCTGCCAGCACTAAGGGATCCTTGATTCCACGGGCAGCAATCTGGCTGGCGACCATCCGCTGTCTTGCTATGCGGAAGTGATCATTGTTCTGTGACATAATAGACTACCTTGTCAACAATATCCTGGGAAAAAGTGATCATGGTGGTCTCGATCTTCCGTTTTCCCATGAGACGGCCCATGTAGGGCATCCTTTTCCAGAATCCTGAAATATCGTGATAATAATACCACTCCTCCTGCCCCTGGTCATTCCTTGTGATGACATGGGGTTGCCCAATCAGGCTGATTACCTGATCCTTGGTCTGTCCCTTGTGTATCAGCGAGGCATCAATGGCAAGACAGGGCTCCTTGCTTGCACAACCTGAAAGGTTTGCAACGAAAAGTCCGATAAGCAGAAGAAATAACAGGAAGGCCATGTTTTTTTTCATATGTCAGGTTCCTCTTGCGTGTTGAGATGATCTAAAGAATTTGCAGGAATAATAAACCATAGTGCAGGCCTTTTTCAAATGCAGGAAAAAATATTTTTAACCTCTTGCAGTTATTTTTAGAATTGGAACAGGAGAATCAAAACCATGAGATGCCCAAAATGTGGAGTTATGTCCTTTGATTGGTTACATGCCTGCGCAGGATGCGGGAAAGATCTTCGTGAAGTTGCTGCGGGGCTGGGTCTTGAAGACCTGTCTGCAGGTAGTGTTGACTGGTTTGATGACGCCATCCTGGAAGGTGGGACCAAGACGATGAGTCCGGAACGGCATGGGGAGAAATCACCCCCCTCTGATGCCCTTTCTGCCATAGATGTTTCCGATCTGGTTGAACCGTCAGGTAGAGATAATGGTGTGACTGACCTGCCGGATATCGATGCAGAAGATGTTTCCCGCATCGCTGTTGACGATGACCTGAACCGAACCCTTGATCAGGTCATTGAAAAGACGGGATGATCAGTCGTCATCTGCATCAGCACCTGTTATAATGTCCAGAACATTTCATCACGAGGTGTTCGGGTATCGGCCTTTTTGAAAACAGGTGTCATAAAGTTCATATTGAAACCATAGCCTTTGGCGGAGACGGCCTTGGTCGGCTTGATGGCAAGGTGGTCTTCGTCCCAGGGGCTATACCAGGCGAGACAGTCCTGTTTCACCCGGTGGAGGAGAGGTCCAGCTATATCAGAGGGGCTTTGAAAGAGGTTCTCTCTCCTTCAGAACAGTTCCACAGAATCACACCGAACTGCTCCCATTTTCTCCAATGCGGAGGCTGCCAGTTTCAGCATATCCCTTATGTTGAACAGGTGAGGATCAAGGCCCGGCTCTTCTTTGATCTTCTCAGATCCCGGAGATTGCTCAAGGATTCTGCTACAGAGCAGGTGATCACAGGAGAAGAGGGGCAGTCCTGGGGGTGGCGGGCAAGGGCCAGGATCAGGGCGAAATATATCTCCGGCGAGAGAGGGTGGATCTCCGGCTTCTACAAGAGGGGGAGCCACAGAGTTATCCAGATAGATCACTGTCCGGTCCTCTCTGAAGGCATCGGTTCTCTGCTTATGGCAATTACTGCTCTTCTTGATCCATCCCCATATAGCGGGAGTGGCAGACAGGGGTCTTGGCGCAGGTCCAGTTTTCATCATGCCAGGCCTGAAGGGGTATGTGATATAGTTTTGTCCCAGGGTGTGGACGGGAAAACTGCACTGAGCAGTGCTGCCCCCATGGTTCCCGATCCGGACAAGGAGCTGAGGGAGGCCCTTGAAACGGAAAGGATCCTGTTTTACCAGGGTAACCATGCACCTAAAGGGCTTTTTGCCATGGCAGACGGTTTTTTTCAGGCCAATATCCGCCTCAATCCCATGCTTATTGAAACTGTGGTGCAGATGGTGCATGATGTCGCCACCAATGGAAGGGTGCTGGAGCTCTTTTCCGGTGCCGGCAACTTTACCATCCCGTTGGCCAGGACTGGCTGCAATGTAACAGCAGTCGAGTCCGTTCCATCTGCAGTTGGTATGGCCCGGGATAATGCCGCTGCCAATCAATGTTTAGATGCTGTGGAATTTATCTGTATGGATGCCAATTCCAGGGGGGTGTCAGGTCTCATGGAGGGCAATGGGTTTGATCTGGTATTACTTGATCCTCCAAGGACCGGTGCCAGGAACGGGTGCATCTCCATCGCCGGGAGTGATGTGCCAGCAGTGGTCTATGTCTCCTGTGATCCCATGACTCTGGCCAGGGATCTATCCATATTGAAAGATGGAGGATTCTTTCTAAGGCGTGCAGTAGTTGCAGATATGTTTCCTCAGACTGCCCATATAGAGGCGGTAGTCCTGCTGCAGAGGGGATAAGATGATTGGTGAAAGGGGGCAGTTTTGCTGCCCCCTGTTGGATTGATGTCTATAAGTTACAGCCGGATGTACAGATACTGTATGGGTGAATTGGCTTCGGTATAGTCTTCATTGCCACGGACAGTACCGGTGTTGTAAACCCCGTCATCCAGTTTCATGTCCAACTCCAGTGCCACATCCCATGGAAGGTTGTCCAACCGAAAATAGTGATCGTAAGAGGACTGGTTGTCTGGTCTTGTCCAGTATAGCCATATGTTGCTCCCGAACGCATGTTTTGGGAGGCTGTCTGTTCCGTCCCCATCATAGTTGCCGGTAATATAGTTGGAGAGTGCAAGGTCTTCAAACAACATATCTGTTTCAGAATTGCTGATTCTGCCATCACCATTACCATTGTGAGTGTCTCCAGATGGCAGGTTCGGGTTGTTTTCATCTCCAGGAAAAACTCCATACTTGTCATAAAACCCGAAAACAGCCGCCCTTATGCCATCCACCTGCTGCATTACATTCTTTACCCTGGCGTTCTGGATGAGCTGCTGCCCCTTGAGAACTCCGGCGAGAAGCAGGCCGATGATCACCAGTACAATGGCCAGCTCCACCAGGGTATAACCCCTTGCATTCCTTTTCAAAAATTCAAGCTTCATAAGTCCTCCCTGTAGCCAAAAATTTTTTGGCTGATTCATTAACCATTCATATTGAAGATATCGGCTGATGTCGGAATGGGCTTAAACGACAGGACTTTTTTTATCAGGAGCGAATCCTGCACAAGGCAAGAAGTACAAGGCCTGTGATGAAGAAGAGCAGGGTGGAGAGCATGGCCATCTGGATCGACCCGGTAAACTCCCTTGAAAAGACGAACAGGAGCGGGCCGGTGATGGCTGCAAATTTACTGGCTACTGAATAGAAGCTGAAATATTGAGCTGTTGCATCTTCAGGAATGGCAGAGGCAAAGAGAGATCTGCTCAATGCCTGTGTGCCTCCGAGAACAAACCCTATTGCAATACTGAGCATCAGGAATTTGCCAGGACTGTCCAGGAAAAAGGAGGCGTATAGGATAATGGATGTCCAGATGAGAAGGCTGATCATGACTGCCCTTTTTGCACCGGTATGTCGGGCCAGCCAGCCAAAGAGAATGGCACCGGTTACTGCTACTGCCTGCACGGCCAGAAATGTCCCTGCAAGATATTGGGTTGAGAGTCCCAGGGTCTGTTTGCCATAGATCCCTGACATCTGAATGACCGTCTGTATCCCTTCGTTGTAGAGAAGAAAGGCCAGCAGGAAGGTGAGAAGCTGTGGGTTTTTGCCAAGATCCCTGATGGTATGCATGAGTTGAGGAAGGGCCATTTTTGCTGCCTGGACCATCTTCACGTCGCCTCTTTGCTGAACCCTTTTGAGGCCTGCCAGTGTTGGAATGGAGAAGATGAGCCACCAGAGTGCAGCCATGAGAATTGCTGCCTTTATTGCCTCGTCCTGTGTAAGGCCGATGGCTTCATGGAACCATATCATCCCGGTGGCCATCAGCAGATTGAGCCCGCCGCCAAGATAGCCTGTAGCATAACCAGTGGCAGATATACGGTCCAGCTCCTCTCTTTCAGCTATCAGAGGCAGGAAAGAGTCGTAAAATATGTTGGCACCGATAAAGCCTACCTGGGATAGGGCAAACAGGATCAGTGTCTGGCTTATCATGCCCTGTTCCATGAAAAAGAGGGCGGATGAGGCAAGGGTGCCCAGAATCACGAAAAAGGCGAGAAATCCCCTGCGGGAGCTGGATAGGTCTGCAATTGCAGAAAGAAAAGGCGCTGTGAGAAAGATTGTAAAGGCGGCGGCAGCATTGGCTATGCCCCACATGGACTCAGGTGCAAGTGGCATGGCAGATATGCCCGGTTCCGGGGAGGATGCAATGGTCTGGACAAACCAGGCCGGCACAAGTGTTACTGCAATGGTGGTGATATAGGCGGAGTTGGCCCAGTCATAGAGATACCAGCTCCAACGCACTCTTTTTCTGGATGGTTCCCTGTTACTGTTCATGACAATCTGCTAATAATACCATGTACTGTCTCAAACTGCCCATGGGCCTTTTGCTGGCTTCCCGGTCCATGGAAACTCCCT
>JALSKY010000281.1 GCA_026988585.1 Deltaproteobacteria bacterium | reverse complement strand
ATATCCATCCCCTCAAGACACCTTGGCCTCCACATGGGCGAGGAGCTATCAGGGGAGTGGCTTCAACGCCTCTCCCAACTGGCCCAGAAACATCTTGACCTGAAAATGGTTGAAAAAATCGCATCCAGAGCCGTATCTCGCCTGATCAAAACGCCGATTACACCTCCATGGCTTGATCAGGACGAAGAAGGCCAAGGATCACCGGATCCACGGACAAGAATAGGTGTGGCTATGGACAGGGCATTCTGTTTCTATTATCAGGACAACCTGGAAATGCTCCGGTCTGCCGGTGCAGAACTGGTTGAATTCAGCCCTGTAAATGATGAACATCTGCCAGCAGATCTGGACGGGCTCTACATTGGAGGAGGATATCCTGAACTGTATGGGGCAGAGCTCCAGGAGAACAGGAGCATGAGGCATGCCATACTGCAGTTCTCCAGATCAGGCAGACCTGTCTTTGCAGAATGCGGCGGCTTCATGTATCTCTGCGACTCCATTGAGACCATAGACGGAAAGAGATTTCAGATGGCAGGCATATTCAGTGCAGTCTCCTCCATGGAGAAGAGGTTATCTGCTCTGGGATACAGGGAGGTCGTCACAATTTTGGACACCCCGATTGCCCCCAGGCACACCCTGATGAAGGGGCATGAGTTCCACTATTCCAGGACCAATTTCCCACAGGAACCTGAAAAGGCATTCCAGTTTCAGAATGGCAGGAAAGAGGGTTATCTATGCAACAACACCCTTGCAGGATATTGTCACCTGCATTTTGGTTCAAATCCTGAGATTGCCAGCAACTTTGCAAAGGCATGCTGCAGGAGAGCATGAGGAGAAGAGATATGGGCGTTGAGTTCAGAAAGATACCGCCAGAAAGGATAGAAGAGGAGAGTTTCAGGATAATCCAAAAAGAGCTGGGGCCACACGACTTTTCTGAAAAACAGTTGGCAGTGGCCAGGAGGATGATCCATGCAGCGGGTGACATGGAGATAGCCAGTATCATAAAATTCAATCCTGCATCTGGAGATGACGCCGTGGATGCAGGGATAGATGCCATCAGGGCAGGCAAAAAGATAGTGGTGGATGTCAACATGGCACTCCAGGGGATCACCAAAAGGCTGTTGAACAGATTTGGTTCATCAGCAGTGTGCAGGATAGGTGATTCGGAGGTTGCAGACATGGCTGCTGCAGAGGGGATCACCAGGGCTGAGGCTGCCATGATTGTATCGGCGAGAAGGGACAACCCCGGGATCGTTGCCATTGGCAATGCGCCCACCGCCCTGATTCGCCTGGTAAGCATGGTGAAAGCAGGAGAATTCAGGCCGGACCTTATCATCGGAGTACCTGTAGGGTTTGTAAATGCAGCAGAGTCAAAGGAGTATCTCCAGCAGGAGCTTCCAGACATCCCTTACATAACGGTGCAGGGCAGAAAGGGAGGGACACCCATGGCAGTGGCTGCAATCAATGCCCTGTTGAGGCTTGCTGACATCAGGAGCTGATTCATGGGATATGCAGTACATAGGGCCAAAAGCTATGGGATTCAGCCTTTTTTAACCCATTCCTCCAACAGGCAAGGAGCAGGAGATATCACCAGAAGAGGCAGCAGCGGCAAACAGAACCGGTCCTGTTACAGCACCACGGCTGGCAGCGGATTGAAACAGGAGCGGAAACATCGGCTTCGATCAGGCTATACCACCGGAGCCTGTGCTGCGGCGGCTGCAAAGGCCGCCATGATCTGCATACTCTCTGACATGGCACCGGACAGCGTAGAGATACCCTTTCCAAACGGCTCACGTCATAGGTTCATGATAAAGCGGGCTGCCATTTCCAGGGAGGGAATAGAGGCCTATGCATCGGTCATCAAAGATGCCGGGGATGATCCGGATGTCACCAACGGGGCGGAAATCATCACAACGGTACGCATTACAAATTCCAGGGAGCCGGACACAACATCCTATGGGCCTGCTTCAGCCAGTCTGCCGGAAATCACCTTCTGTGCCGGCCAGGGGGTTGGCACTGTTACACGACCAGGACTGGCCGTACCTCCAGGAGAACCGGCCATCAACCCTGGCCCGAGAAAAATGATCCGGGAAGCCATTATTGAAGCAATGCAGCAAGATGACACTGGGAGAGGTATGACTTCACCATATCCCATCCAATCCATTGAAGTAACTGTTTCCATACCCAATGGTAAGGAACTGGCTTCCAAGACACTGAACAGGCGGCTGGGTATAGTGGGCGGGCTCTCCATACTTGGCTCAACGGGCATCGTCAGGCCTGTCTCTGCCAGGGCATGGACCGATACAATAGATGTTAGCCTGAGAGTGGCAAGGGAGGCAGGATGCCAGGAGGTAATCCTCTCTACTGGCAGGACCTCTGAACGAGTGGTCCAGGAGCGGCTTAAACTGCCGGAACCTGCCATGATCATGATGGGGGATTACATAGAGCACACCCTGAAGAGTGCAGGAAAGACCGGTTTCAGCCGGCTTCACCTGGCAATGATGTGGGCCAAGATGGTAAAGGCAGCCATGAAGATCCCGCAGACCCATGTCCGGCATGGGGCTATAGATATAGAGAACACCTTGAAACTGCTGGAAAAGGCAGGAATGGACAGGCAAATGAGGAGGGAACTGGAGAACGCCAACACGGCGAGACATATATTGGAGATTCTCCAGACTCATGGACGCAGCGATATCATCAGACGTGTCTGTGAGATGGCCTGGGAGTATGCCGTAATGGTTTCCGGCATCCCTGTAACCATCTATCTCGTTCACAGCAACAGAGGGATTATCGAGACGGTTGAATGAGTAGCGCCGGAAATAAAAAAGGGGATATCAGGGTTATCGGGATATCAGGGTGCACAATCAGACCGGAAAAGCTGCAGATGATCTGCTCCTGCCCCCATGCAGCTGCTGCAGACCGGTTGTGGCAGGCCCTGGAAAAAGCAGCAGAAAGCTGCAACATCCAGACCCTGCCCAAACAGATCCCGATCACGCCTGTAAACGAGATGATTTCCAGGGTCCGGGAGGCAAGGGCAACTGGTCCTGTAGCTATCCTGGCCAGCGGAGATCCCCTGTTCTACGGTATCGGAACCAGACTTCTGAAGGAATTTCCTCCATACCGGCTCCATTTTCATCCGGCCCTGTCTGCAGTACAGATGGCCTGTGCCAAATTCAAAAGGAGCTGGGAACAGGCCAGGATCATCAGTATTCACGGCAGGGATATGGATCTTCTCCCCTTCAGACTCCTTACAACCCCCATGACCTTCCTATTTACCGATGGAAAGAACACCCCTGCTGCTGTGGCCAGGGCACTGCTCCATCATCTTCATGCCGCAGATGCACACAAGGCAATCCAGGGGATCCGGCTCCATGTAGCCGAAAACATGGAGTGCCCGGGTGAAAGGAGCGGCTGTTACACCCTGGAGCAGGCAGCTTCCATGGACTTTTCCCCGCTGAACATCACATTGGTGGAGGTTCCGGCCGAACTCATAGCCTCCAGGGGAACCGGTTTGACTGAGTCTGACATCTCCCATATCAACGGGATGATAACCAAGGATGAGATCAGGGCGGTAACCCTTCACAGGTTGAAACTGGCCCCGGGACAGGTGTTATGGGATGTTGGGGCAGGATCAGGGGCCATTGCCATAGAAGCAGCCAGGCTTTGGCATGATCTTGCGGCCTTTGCAATAGAGATGAGACAGGAACGTCTTGAAGTAATAAAGGAGAACCTCAGGAGACTTGGAATTCTGAATCTTCTGCCCATCCATGGAACTGCGCCTGATGCCCTTTCAGGGCTTCCAAAACCGGACAGGGTTTTTATAGGAGGAAGCGGCGGCAACCTCAGGGAGATCATAAAACATTGCGCCATGAAGATGGACAGGGGCAGCATCATGGTTGCCAATGCCATATTGAAACAAACCGCTTCAGAGGCCCCGGCCATCTTGGAGGCTGAAGGATTCCATCTGAATATAACCAGGGTCCATGCTGAAAGGCCAACTGACTCCATAGGCCAAGGCGATTGGCAGGCCCTGAATACCATCACCGTGATACAGGGGATCAAAAAGGGTTGAACACCGTTGCGCCATAGAGAGAAACAACCTTTAACAGTCAAAAGATACAGGAAGATATGGATCAGCAAAATTCATTAGATGACAGCCCGCTTCTCAGCCTTGTAGGTGTTGGCCCAGGAGATCCAACACTGCTGACAGTAAAGGCTGTTGAGAGACTGGAGGAGGCCCATGTACTACTCGGGCCAAAGGCCAGGGGCTCAGGAGAGAGTACAGCCATCAGGATTGTATCATCTGCCGTGGATATCTCTACCAAAACGGTAGAGGAGCTCCACTTTCCAATGAGGCATGTCCGGCTGAAGGGGGAGAAACCAAAAGAGGTGATGAAGGCATGGAAGCAGGCTGCAGAACGGGTGTTACATCATCTCGGTGCCGGGAAGAACGTGGCATTTCCCACCCTTGGAGATCCGGCACTCTATTCTACTGCCTACTATCTCCTGGCAATGGTCAGGAAAACCGCTGTCGAAATGGAGATGCGAATCAGGACCGAGATCATTCCCGGCATCACTGCCATGAGCAGCTGCTCTGCCATTATCGAACAGCCCCTGGCCCTGGGGGACGACCTGCTTGCGGTAGTACCTGCAGCCTTCGATGACCGAAGACTAAGGGATATTTTGGAATGCAATGATGCAGTAGTCCTGATGAAGGTCCACAATCACATGGATAGAATTACCCGGCTGATAAGAGAGGCCGGCCTGATAGAGCAGTCTGTCCTGGTGGAAAGGTGCAGCACTACCGGGGAGCAGATATTCAACAATCTATCGGAGATCGAGGGTAAGGAGCTGCACTATTTTTCCACAATAATCATCAGGAAATCCCCGATAGACCAGATCCTTAAGGGGCAATCTGGTTCTGCTGCCCAAAAGGTTGAGACAGGCTGAGTGAGAGAAGAGGGTTATGACACCAGATAAAAGAGACAGGCTGGCAGGGAATCCGATCCATTTCATAGGTGCCGGACCAGGTGATCCTGAACTCATCACCCTGAAGGGGAAAAGACTCATGGAAGAGGCAGATCTGATCATCTATGCCGGCAGTCTTGTCAACCCTGAGATATTGAAGGGGCTGAAGGCCACCATATATGATTCATCCGGAATGGATCTTGATAACATTATTGAAACCATGGCTGCTGCATGGCAAAGAGGGAAAAGGGTTGCCAGACTGCACACCGGAGATCCATCAATCTATGGTGCAATAGGAGAACAGATTCACAGACTGAAAAAGAGAGGCATCCCCTGCCGGATAATCCCAGGAGTAACTTCTGCCTTTGCTGCAGCAGCCGCACTTCAGGTTGAGCTAACAGTTCCGGAAGTCACTCAGACAGTGATTTTTACCCGGATAGCAGGCCGCACACCAGTACCGGACCGGGAGGATATGGCAGGTCTGGCTGCCCACCAGGCTACTATGTGTATCTTTCTCAGTGTATCCATGATGGACCAACTCTGCAGGGAACTCCTGAAAGGTGGATATCCCCCGGACACCCCTGTTGCCGTAGTGGAAAAGGCATCATGGCCTGAGGAGAAACGGATAACCGGGACCATCCAAGATATAGCTGACAAAATCAGGGATGCCAACATAAGAAAAACCGCCATGATCCTGGTGGGAAAGGCCCTGGCAGGTACAGGCGGCAGGGAATCCATGCTCTACCACAAACATTTCAGCCATGAATTCCGTAACGCAAGATCGGCAGATGGAAACAGCAAGATTAAAGATCCGGATGATACTTAACAGGCAGGATGAAAGCTGATTGCGAGCTGAAACCGTGTAAGAGATGCAGACCTTTCCTGAAAAAATCGCCATAATTCCCCTGACAACTGCGGCCAGGGAGCTGGCTGACAAGATTCGTCATGGGCTGGGAAAATCCGGCTGGAACCTGAACGGAGTGGAAATCATCTCTGCAAAACCTGGAATCCGTGCTGTCATGGGCCAGGCATGGAATGGCTTTGACGGGCTTGTCTGTATCATGGCTACGGGCATAGCGGTACGCTCCATCTCCCCCCTGCTCCAGGACAAATGGAAAGATCCTGCAGTGGTAGTGGTAAGCCAGGATGGGAAATTCGCTATCCCGATACTGTCTGGACATCTGGGCGGGGCCAACGAACTGGCACGCAGGATTGCAGGGATAACAGGTGGACAGGCAGTTATAACCACGGCTTCCGATGTCGCAGGAAAAACAGCCATAGATATCTGGCTGAAGGGGCTGGGCCTGAAAATCCACCATCAAAGGGGGATACTGACCAGGCTCATGATGCGTCTTGTGGAGCGTGGAAGTCTCCGGATATTTTCCAGCCTGCCCCTCCCTCCCCTGCCGCCGGATATCCAGCAATGCAACAGGGTGGAACAGGCAGACATGATCATTACCCATGAAAACCGTTATGACACCGTCAACTCTGAGGATACCCTGATACTTCATCCACCTGTAATAGCCATAGGCATAGGCTGTAACAGGGGCACTGAGGAGAAACAGATTGAAGATGCTATCGTGCAGGGCCTGTTGGATGCAGGGATATCCATTGGCTCCCTGTTTCGTGCAGGTTCCATCGACCTAAAGAGTGATGAGCCTGGACTCATTGCAACCTGCAGGAGACACAACATAGAGTTACAGTTCTTTTCCGCTGATGAACTTAATCAGGCTGCTGGCAGAGAGCCCCGTATCAAAAGATCTGATGCCGTGTTCCGGGCTACTGGAGCAGTTGCAGTGTGTGAACCAGCGGCAATCCTGGCAGCAAACAGCGGAAAACTGATTATGGAGAAAAGGATATGGAGAGATGTAACAGTAGCGGCAGCCCTGGACGCCTCGCCCTGGTGGGGACAGGGCCGGGAGACCTGGAGCTGCTGACCCCTGCTGCAAGGCAGGAGATAGAGCAGGCAGACATTATAATAGGTTATCGCACATATATAGAGCAGATCAGGACGCTGTTCAGAGAGGATCAGGAAATCATTGGTTCATCCATGATGCAGGAGGTGGACAGGTGCAAAAAGGCCCTGGATCTGGCTGAACAGGGTAAAAATGTAGCGTTGGTCTGCGGAGGAGACCCTGGTATCTATTCCATGGCAGGGCTGGTATTCGAGTTGCAGAAGGCCCGCAACACCTCTGTAGAAACAGATGTAATCCCTGGCATTTCAGCCCTGAACGCCTGTGCAGCCATT
>JALSKY010000280.1 GCA_026988585.1 Deltaproteobacteria bacterium | reverse complement strand
CACTGGCGTAACTGTCTCCATGTCCAGGCTTGCAGCAGTTCAAAAAGGCTACACCAGCCATTTCGCATCTGCCATTGCCATAGCCTGTACCTTCATGTTCCTCAGGGTGATAGTGCTGGTGTTCATAGTCAATCCATTCCTGGCCAAACAGCTTCTAATCCCCTTCATTGCAGCAACATCCGGCGGGCTAATCTACACATGGTATCTGTACAGGAGCAGCAAATCCGCCGATATTCCCCTGGAAGACAGCTTTGCCAAAAACCCCCTGCAACTCAGCGAGGCCGTTAAATTCGGCATACTCTTCGGAATTGTTTATGGAGCAGTAAACTTTGTGCAGACCAGGTATGGAGATATAGGAGTCTATCTGGTTTCCATGCTTTCAGGAATAACCGATGTAGATGCTGTAACCCTCACCATGGCCCAGCTTCAAATAGATGAAAAATTGAGTTCCGTGGCAGCAATCAATGGCATATTTATCGCTTCAATCGTCAACTCCCTGGTAAAACTTGGCATAGCATCCTGGATGGGAGGGAAAGAGATAGGATGGCAACTTGCCAAATATTTCATAGTGACTCTTGGCCTGCTGGGTATGGCAATCTGGCTCCAGATGCTATAATAAAAACCGCTCTTCTGAACCGATAGCCTATGCTCAACCCTGTTGGGAGAGAGCCTGCTCCACTGCCTGGGAAAGGTCATAGGGTTCAGCAAGCTCTCTGCCATCTCTTCCATACAACCTTCCAGCCTTCAAGAAGATCTCTCCTGCTGAAAAGGCCCTGATGGTCTCCACTATTAGCGGAAGCTCCCTCTTGACCCCCTCTTCCCGAATCCTTTTAAAAAGCGGGAGTTCTTCACCAAACTTCTCCCTGACACCTCCAAGCCCGCCACAAACCTGCTTATGCTGACGAAAATCCTCCCAGAGTTGATGCCAGCCAGGTCCCTCAAGGGAAAACCTGTAATATGTGACTGCTGGTCCCTTGTCCAACTCTGGCGTTACCAGGTGCATCATGGCACCGGTTTCATTGGCCTCATGCTCCAAAAGCTGCCATATTACCTCTTGCCATGTACCGGCGGGTCCTCCAGGCAGGGCTGGATGAAGATTTATGGCGTTTATCCTGGCACAGATCTCAGGACTGAGTACCCACATATAACCAGCGAGTATTGCCAGATCGGTACCATAACCTTTTATAGCATCATAGACCTGATCATGATAAAGGGCCCTCCAGCGATCTCTATCCCTCTTGCGCAAATCAGGTTCAAAATTTCGTGCAGAGAGCGACTCCACCGGGATTCCACGTTCAACTGCAGACTGAATCAGCAGATCACTGAATTCAGATTCACCAGGAACCCGGGAACAGAAAAGATATGCAAAGCCACCCTTTATTCTGCCTTCCTGTACTGCCTGCCACACTGCATCGAACAGATCAATGGCAGCCTGATCCCTGCCCGTTGTCCACCAGCCGAATCTGAAATCCTTCATATATGGCCTCCGTACTGCTCAAACATCAAAATCTTCCAGGCTCTCCATCCACTGTCTGCCATACCCGGACAGACTAAGGGCGGCTACCCTGTGCCCCAGTTCAAGAGCAGCCTTTCCATTACGTCCAATCATCAAACCCAGGAGAAAACCTGCATCAAATGCATCTCCGGCGCCTGTATTGTCCACAATCTCGGGAACCTTTAAGGCAGGAAGAAACAGCTCCTCTCCAGGGGTCTGCAGACCTGCTCCCAGCCTCCCCTGTTTTCTGACATAAACAGGTAATTCTATGGCAAGCCGATCCATCAGATCGATATGCCCATGGGGACTCCTTAAAATATCCAGTGGAGAGGCTGGATCAGGTGCCTGTTCAAACAGCATCCTCTCCTCTTCATCAGTGGAAAAGAGCAGGTGCGACATCTCCAGCAAGGGCCTGATGGCGCCAAGACCGCGGCTGGTGTACACCTCTCCAGGATCAGAGGAGATGATGGCGGCAGGATTGGTCATATCCAGGAGGGCCTTCTGCATGGCCGGACCATCTGCTCTGGCAAGAGAAGAGAAATGGAGCAGACCAGTCTCCTCTACAATGCCTTGCAATGATTTGGAATCAAAATCTATAGATATCTCACCAGGGGCTACGAACATTGCCCTGTCCATGGTCTCATCATCCAGCACCACGATACAGATGGAGGTGTTTCCTCTCCTGACGACTCCTGATAGATCCACCCCTTGCATCGAATCCAGTAAATAATCACCTTCCGGATCATCCCCCACAGAACCGATAAAAGCAGTCTCAATGCCAAATCTTGCACCAAGACGTGCCAGGACTGTAATGGTATTTGCAGAGGAACCGCCACCTTCACGGGCCACCAGCCGACCTCTCTCATGGAGCTGTTCCAGGATCAACCCTGCGTCTCTTCTGTCACCCCAAAACTCTCTTCCCGGCAACAGGGGCCTGCCACCCACCCCGATTCCCTTCAGACTGGGCACCTGGTAAATGATATCCAGATTCAGGGCGCCAGAACCCGTGACCAGAATGGGCCTGTTCATTTCATATATCTCCTGCCATCTTTAAGACAACAACCCCCTGCCATCATAGACACACGGAATCAAACATTACCCGGATCCTCTCTCTCCTTCGTGAGAATCTTCCTGGTTATCAAGCAGGAACCTCTTGAAGGCCAAGGTCACCGGGGAAAGAGTACGCATAGAGTGCCAAACCAGATAAAAATTCCTTGAAAGGTCCATACCTGCGATTTTACATGGCCATATTTCGTTGTGACGAACAGATTCCTCCATGGCCCTTCTGGAAAAGACTGCAACTCCAACCCCTGCCTTTACACCTTGGCGAATCGCCTCTGTACTTCCCATCTCTGCCACCACATTGAGGGCAGAGATACGGATACCATGCACATCCAGCAACTCCTGCTCAAAACTTGTCCTGGTGCCGGATCCAGACTCCCTGACTATGAAAGGTTCACCTATCAGTTCATCTGGAGAGATCTCCTCTATTCCAAAAAATCTATGGCCCTTCGGGACTGCAAGGGCAAGCTGATCCCTGAAACATGGCTGAAAGACCAGGCGTTTCCTGTCTATCATGGCCCCGACCATACCGAGCTCCAACCCGTTTGATTCCACATCAGCAATAATGCCGGCAGTGTCCGCTATCTTGAGCCTGATGGTGATTCCGGAGTTCTCCGACTTGAATCTGCCAAGGAACCCTGGCAGGATATACTGCCCGGGAATATTACTCCCTCCCAGCTCCAGCACACCACACGTGTCCTCTGCAAAATGTTTCATCTCATCACTTGCCTGGCGAGACAGTCTCAGCAGCTGTCTTGCCATGGGAAGAAGCCTCTCAGCAGCCCTGGTGGGGACCACATGCCGACCACGCCTGTCAAACAGGACTACACCGAGCTCCTCTTCCAGGGCCTTTACGTGGGAACTTATAGTGGGTTGGGTTAGATGAACCCTTTCTGCTGCCTTGCTGAAACTACGAGTCTCCCAGATAGCCAGGAATATATATAACTGTCTCAGATCCAACATTCTCTATCTGCCCCTGATCTCCTGTTTGCTTGCATCATGCCAACTACTTGAACTCCTTCTTGCTGGTCACTTCTGACTTGATGCGATCCAGGGTTGCAGCAAGGCAGTGAATCACATTATCCCTTATGTCCCCTGCAACACCGAGAATCATGATATCGTCTCCAACCTGAAGTGTTCCTGTACGCAACTCAGCCTCAACCGCCAGGATCCCCTTCATCTTCCGTGCCTCTTCAAGGATCTTTTCAAGTTGTTGAAAATCTGCCTGGACCTCTATTGAATTGACCAGGGAGCCATCCCGGCTGGTCCCCCTTACAACACCGTTATGGAGCAAAATCATCCCTGCACCAGGCCCGGCCTTTTCCTTCAGCCTCTGCCTCATGGCCTCTATATTCATCATCGATTCCTCCAAAACAATATGGACACTCTTGATTATCTCTTCTCTGCCATGAATATAACAGAGGCTCAAAAAATTTCCTGGAATTATCACAAAAAAATGCCGGATCAAAAACAGGCCCAGGCTCTCCGCTAATGACTGGACAATGTCACAGATTGACATTGCAAAACAAAAGTGGTAACAAGGCCCTTACACCGTTGCCGGAGTGGCGGAACTGGTAGACGCGCCAGACTCAAAATCTGGTGGGCCTTGCGCCCGTGCGAGTTCGACTCTCGCCTCCGGCACCAGCCACTCTATCCTGCCCATATTTTTCGCAAAAATCCCCCAGTCCAATGATTCTCAAGCAGAACACTCTGATGCAAAGGAGACATAAATGAGCCGGACAGTTACAGGCATTGAGAAGCTTCTCTCCTCTCCTGCAACCCATTACCCATTTCTTCAGGGAAAGAGGATTGCCCTTCTCTGCAATCAGGCATCTGTGCTTCCAGACCTTACCCACTCCAGAATTGCCATAATCCACCGGAATGATTTGAAACTTACTGCTCTATTTACACCCCAACACGGGCTTTTTGCAGAGAAACAGGATAACATGAAGGAATCGGATCATGAACTGGATCATGCTACAGGCCTGCCGGTATTCAGCCTGTATAGCAGCTCCAGGAAACCCACGAAAGAGCAACTGGATTATTTCGACGTCATGCTGGTTGATCTTCAGGATGTAGGATGCCGCGTCTATACCTATATCTGGACCATGCTCCTGGCAATGGAAGAATGCGCGCTATCCGGCAAGACGATGGTGATCCTGGACAGGCCAAACCCCATCGGCGGGGTCGCTCTGGAAGGGCCGTTACTGGAAAAGGATCTCTACTCATTTGTTGGCATGGCTCCTATTCCCTTGAGGCACGGAATGACCATGGGGGAACTTGCGCTCATGTTCAAAAAGACCATGAACCTGGATCTGGAGCTTCATATAGTCTGGATGGATATGTGGAAAAGGGAGTTCTATCACCCGGAAACCGGACTACCCTGGGTCTGGCCATCCCCCAACCTCCCAACATTTGAGACCGCACTGGTCTATCCTGGACAGGTAATCCTGGAAACTGTAAACATATCAGAAGGCAGAGGCACTACTCGGCCCTTTGAGGTATTTGGAGCACCTTTTCTACAGCCGGAAAGGGTCAGCTCTATGATTAAGGCAGCAGAGGGAGCCACCCTCAGAGAGCAGTTTTTTGAACCCACATTCAACAAGTTCACTGGAGAGAGATGCAGGGGATTTCAGTTGCATGTGACAGACCGCCATCTCTTCAGGCCTGTACGTTTCACCCTGGAGTTTCTGTCAGTGCTCTGGCGTCTTTACCCAGGAGAACTGGAATGGACATCTCCACCTTATGAGTATGAATATGAAAAACTGCCTGCTGACCTGGTGATAGGGAACAGGGAGATCAGAAAGATGGTGGAACAGGGAGCAGATATTGCTGAGATATCCGATAGATTCCAGGAGGATGAATGGACCTTCAGAGATGAGCGGCTCCCTTTTCTCTACTATGACTGATTAAACATGATCAGGGATCAAGCAGGTTCAACTGAAGCAGAAAATATGCCGAAGAAAAAATGAGTACGGGCGGGAAAAAACAGATCAAATCCTTTTGCATCCGCTAAAAAAACAGTTTCCGGCCAGTTCCATCTTGTAATCTCCGTATAAAGACTATAAAAGGTTGCAGATGATATAAAAATTCAATTCCAATGTATGGAGGGTATGATGGCAGTTGATTCCGTGGCAGTAGTAGGGCTTGGCTATGTTGGGCTTCCCCTTGCAGTAGCCTTTGGAAAGAGGATAAAGACCTTGGGGTTCGATATCGCCCCGGAAAAGATAGAAAACTTCAGAAAATGTATTGATCCCACCAAAGAGGTTGCTGAACAGGACTTTCGCCAGGCTACTCAGCTCACATTTACTTCTGATCCATCAGATCTCAAGGATTACCATCTCATCATCGTAGCTGTCCCCACCCCCATAAACGACAGCCACCTTCCCGATCTGAAACATATTGAGGCATCATCCCGTACCGTCGGCCAAAACCTCTCCAAAGGGGCCATAGTTGTATATGAATCCACTGTCTATCCAGGAGTAACGGAAGAGATATGTGTTCCCATTCTCGAGCAGGAATCAGGACTTAAATGCGGTAAAGATTTCAAGGTGGGCTACTCTCCGGAGAGGATAAACCCTGGAGACAAGGAACACACCCTGGCCAAAATAGTAAAGGTGGTCGCTGCCCAGGATCCTGAAACCTTAGATGAGATTGCTGCCGCATATGAACTGGTGGTTGAGGCAGGGGTTTACAGGGCAGAGAGCATTAAGGTGGCAGAGGCAGCCAAGGTCATAGAAAATACACAGCGAGATCTGAATATCGCCCTGATGAATGAACTGGCCCTGATCTTCAACAAGATGGATATTGACACCAAGGCTGTACTGGACGCTGCAGGGACCAAATGGAACTTCCTGAAATTCACTCCTGGCCTGGTTGGCGGCCATTGTATCGGAGTTGATCCATATTATCTCACATTCTGTGCCCAGAAACTGGGATATCAGCCAGAGGTGATTCTTGCAGGACGCCGGATCAATGATTCCATGGGGGCCTATGTGGCCCAAAAGACAGTGAAGGAACTGATTCACTCAGGAGTCAGGGTCCAGGGTGCAAGAGTGGTGATTTTGGGGCTCACTTTCAAAGAGAACTGCCCTGATATCAGAAACACCAGGGTGGTGGATATAGTGGCAGAGCTGCAGGAATATGGAATAGATCCCTTGGTACACGATCCTGAAGCAGATCCTGAGGAGGCAAAAGAGGTATATGGACTAAAACTGCTCAAGGATCTCCCGGCCAGCGCTGATGCAGTGATCATAGCTGTGGCACACAGACAGTATGCTGAGATGGGGCCGGAAAAGATCCAGGCAATTCTCACGCCGGACAGGGGAGTTGTCGTGGACGTTAAGAGCCTCTTCGCAAAGGAGGATTTTCAGGATCCCCATATACGTTACTGGCGCCTATGATCAAATGGAGATAAAATTTTACAATCAAAACGGCAGGGGGCTGGAGATCTCAGTGCCCTGCCATCCCTATATCTTTCATGGACTATCCCTGTCTTACTTCCCTGCAACAGCATCCGCATATTTCACAATAAAGAGATTCAATTTTTATGTAAACCCCACGATTTTCGCTTTTTGCTGTTAGCAACAAATAAAGTTGACCGGTTTTTTGACAAATAAATTGTCCGGTTTTTGCCTTCTCTTTTTTCTTTAGGGAACCGCCCC
>JALSKY010000279.1 GCA_026988585.1 Deltaproteobacteria bacterium | reverse complement strand
CTGAAGGAGCTCCTCAATGCTGAGACCCTGGATGCAGAGGCCATCTACCAGGAGTACATGGGTTATGCTGAAAAACTGGAACCATATATCCAGAACATTTCTGTCCTGATCCATAAGAGCAGGAAGACCGGAAAAAACATCCTTTTTGAAGGGGCACAGGGCACCCAACTGGACATAGATCACGGCACATATCCTTTTGTCACCTCATCCAACACAGTGGCAGGAGGGGCATGCTGCGGTGCCGGGATCGGTCCGAGCAAGATCGATTATGTCCTCGGAGTATGCAAGGCATACACTACCCGAGTAGGGGCAGGCCCCTTTCCCACAGAACTCTCCGATGAGACAGGAAATGCCCTTCAGGAGAAAGGAGGGGAATTCGGCGCCACCACAGGCAGGAAAAGACGGTGCGGCTGGCTGGATGGCGTGGTCCTCCGTGATGCAGTACGGCTCAACGGTCTGGATGGTATTGCCCTAACTAAACTGGATGTACTGAGCGGCCTTGATCCCTTGAAGATCTGCACCAGTTATATGGTCCAGGAGAAGGAATTCGATTTCATGCCATCAAATATACGCATGGTTTCCAGTGCCAGCCCTGTTTACCAGGAGGCCCCAGGCTGGAGCCAGGAGATATCGGGGATCACCAACAGGGATGATCTGCCCCAGGCCACCAGGGATTATATTGCCATGATTGAGGACCTGGCCCAGGTTCCGGTAGATATCATATCTGTAGGACCAGGAAGGGAACAGACCATGCTTCTCAGAAACCCTTTTGAGCGCTGAGATACCGCCTTTTCTGCAAATAACCCAGTCCCCTCTCCAAGGCACTCATCTTAGCACTGTGATTGTTTTCTGATAAAGCTCATGGCCGACAGCCTGATGAATATACCGGAATCCTCAAGGCATCACCACAGCGCAGATGAGATCTCCTGCTCCCTGAGACGGCTGCTCTGGCCAGACATACCGGATCATATCTGGAAACGGCCTGACTGGCAGTGGCAAAACCGGTTGACTGGCAGGCACGGGCTGGAACTGCTACTCCCTCATCTCTTGGAGGCGGACCATCGGAGCCGGTTAAATGGAGATTCAGATAGGAAGAATAGTTCCAAAAAGATAGAGCAGATCATCTCAAAACTGACTCATCTTCTGGAAACCTATCCCTGGTCAGCAACTCCATATTATATCAGCCTGGCAAACAGAGAACCGTTTGATCCCGCATGGATAACCGGCTACCAGACCACTGAATCTATACTGCAGCAGCCTAAGGATCCAATTCTTCTGCAGGCCGTTCCCTCGATCCAGGAGCTGTCACACCAGTTAAAATCGGAAAGGGAGGAAGAGAAACGGGCCAGCCATGAAGCCGCATCTCTCTATTCCCCCGATCCCCTTGCGGAGAGGAGACATTCACCTGTCCCGGGACTCATTCACCGATACAGGGACCGGTGCCTGCTCCTGGTCTCCAGGCTTTGTCCGCTCCTCTGCCGCCACTGCAACAGAAAACGTACATGGATCCGTGACCGCAACGAGGCAATACTCTCCTGGATGGCATTGGAAAGGGCTGTCAATTACATAAAAAAGCACCCGGGAATCAGGGAGGTGCTGTTGTCCGGCGGAGATCCACTTACTCTGAACAGAAACAGGCTGAAACAGATACTCACTGCCATCAGGGAGATCCAACATGTAGAGGTGGTAAGGATCGGGACCAGGCTTCCTGTTACCCTCCCCTATGCCATAGATGAAGATCTATGCAGTATGCTTTCTCAGTTCCGGCCTATATGGATAAATACCCACTTCAACCATGTAAGGGAGATAACTGAAGATGCTGCCAGGGCATGTGAGATGCTGCAAATGGCTGGGCTTGCAGTATCCAACCAGGCGGTACTGCTCAAGGGTGTCAATGACTCCTATGAACAGATCAGGCAGTTGTGTACAAGGTTGCAGGCCATCATGGTCAGGCCTTATTACCTCTTCCAATGTGACATGGTCACTGGCACAGCTCATTTTCGGACCCCGCTCAGCACCGGGATATCGATTATGAAGCAGCTATGGGGAGATACAGGCGGAATGGCAATACCCCGGTTTGCCATAGACCTGCCCCAGGGCCAGGGCAAAGCTGTAATAGCGCCATCAAGCCTCCTTGCTTATGACAAAGGGAAGGCATTAGTTGAGACCTTTGACGGGAAACAGGTGGAATATACAGATCCATAACGAAATACCTTCCTTGGCCTTGAAAATGTAAATGCTGGATGTAATTTCCATGTGAGCGCTTCACAAAAACTCCTGCTTGCATTTTATGACTAAACTTATAAAATATTGAATATGAAACGAAATCATCCACGGCATGATATTTATCCCCTGATCATATCACTATCAGTCGTGCTGGCAGTTGTATCCGGCTGCAGTTTCCACTCCTCCTCAAATATCTCATTTTACAAGGCTCCTCCATTCGACCTCTCAGTCTCATACAGACTCCACAGGGAGTTGTCCCCGTATGAAAGGAGATATTTCCAGCGCACCCCGACAGCACCTCTTCTGCGCCCAAAAATAGTCATAAACAAGGCACTGAGAAGGCTGTATCTCTTTGATGGCAATGAGCTGGTCAAGGTCTATCCCATCAACATGGGGCCAAACGCTCTGCAGGACAAGCTGCGACAGGGTGATAACGGCACACCGGAAGGGGTGTTCTATATCTGTATGAAAAAGCCAAACAGCAAATATCATATGTCATTGGGTATCAGCTATCCAAACATTGAGGATGCGGAAAGAGGGTTGCGGCAGGGGCTTATAACAGAGGATCAGTACAGAGCCATAATCACAGCCATACAGAAGAGAGAGAGGCCTCCCTGGTTCACAAAGCTGGGAGGAGCAATCTGCATACATGGCGGCGGGATTGGACGGGACTGGACAGAGGGCTGCATCGCCCTTCGCAACAAGGATATCGAGGAGATCTACTCACTGGTTCCCAAAGGTGCCCCGGTCGTAATAAGGGCCGGTCTGGCCAGAGAAAGGAATCTCTTTGAGACCAGGGAATCATACCTGACACGGCTGAAAAACAATCTTGCTAATGAACCCAAACCCATGTACCGGGATCCCTTGAAGTAGCCCTTATCCATCTCTCTGGATCACTACTTTTTCCCTTGGGACTGGTCCAGTCATAGAGCCATTTTGCATCCCTGGGAGAGACATTCACACATCCGTGGGACTGGGCTATACCAAAGCTATCATGCCAGTATGAGCCATGAATGGCTATTCCCTTATCGAAATAGATGTGATAGGGGACATCCTCCAGGAAATAATAGTCATCCCCCTGGCCACCGCTCATCTTTCCCATCCGCCTTTTGACCCAGACCCTGAACAGCCCCTTGTTGGTACCAAACTCAGGAAGGCCGCTTGAAACAATGGTGGCAAAAATCGGCCTTCTGCCCTGATAGGCCACCAGAGTCTGTTCATACAGATCCACATCTATCCAGTTCTCCTCCTCAGGCACCCCTTCAGGTGGTTTGCGGATGGTAACCTTGGCGATCCTGCGCTGCTCTATCCACTTGTCCGGCCCAATCCTGTACCAGTCCAGGTCTCCAATGCGTTTGCGTTCATAGATCCGCACCAGTTGATACTTGTGGAGAAATGGCTGAGACAGGTCCTCCGGCTGGCCAGGAGCTGCAGATGGTATGACTCCCAAGATTATCCAGCCAAAGGTCTCACCAGGGGCAAGGTCACACTGGTCCAGATGCCGCCCGGCAAACTTGGATGGCTCATAGAGTTTCAGATCCTGGGCCAAAACATATTCTCCGGGATTTATCTGATACCAGATGATCTCACCAGCCTGGATGGGATCATCCTGTTCGAGAGATACCCAGAGAAACCCGCCCTCCATGACCCTTTTGGGCCTTTTGTCCACAAGATCATCATAGGGTTGCGAATAGACAAAACATGGACGCGATGCGACAAAGGCATATTTCTTGGGGAGAATATCCCTGTGAAAACGCCAGAAAAAATCCTCATCAATGAATCCGGGTTCCAGGGCCTCACAATAACCACCAGTTCTGTAAACCGTTGTATCACCAGTATCTTGGGCCGCCTGAACTGATTGTTCCACCCCTTGACCCTGCAACTGTTCAGCCTGAACAGGCTGATCAAAGACAGAGATCAATGCCATACAGATTGCCAGCAAAACGAACCGGATCATATCTATCCTGCCACCTTCCTTTATCCCTTGATTACTGCCAAAGGCCGCACCCTTGCCACCTTTCTCGCCAGCCCTGCTTTGTGGGTTGACTCCACAACCGCCTCTATATCTTTATAGGCCTCCGGCGCCTCTTCCGCAGCCCCCCTCATGCTGGCTGCCTTGACTATTATGCCCTTGCCTTTCAGGTCACCGATAACCCTCTTGCCCTTCCACTTGCTCAGCGCGGCGCGTCTGCTCATTGAACGGCCGGCACCATGACATGCACTTGCCCATGCAAGTCTCTCGCCTTCCTGGTTTCCTGCCAGTATATAGGAACAGGTGCCCATGGTTCCACCGATGAAAAGAGGCTGGCCTGCCTCTACATATTCGTGGGGCAGATCCCGCCTGCCAGGCCCGAAGGCCCTGGTCGCCCCTTTTCTGTGGACATAAAGCAGCCGTTCCCTGCCGCCGACACTATGGATTTCAGGCTTGCATGTGTTGTGACTCACATCATAGATGAGCCTGCATGAGACTCCTGGCAGAAACGACTCCACTACATCCCTCACCAGCGCCCCAAGTACCTGCCGGTTGGCCAGGGCACAGTTGATCCCGCATGCCATGGCAGCGAAATAGTCTCTGCCTTCAGGACTTTCAATAGGAGCACATACCAACTCCCGCTCCCTGATGGGGATGTTGTATCTCCTTGCCGCCTTTCCAAGTATCTGGATATAGTCAGTGCCGATCTGATGGCCCAGTGCCCTGGAGCCGCAATGTATGGAGATCAGTACACCATCCTGCTCCAACCCGTAAGCCCTGGCTGCCTCCCTGTCGAACAGGGTCTCAACATACTGAATCTCAAGATAATGATTGCCTGATCCCAAAGTTCCCACCTGACGATACTGTCGATCCTTTGCAACAATGGAGACCTTTTCAGGATCTGCCCCTGGCATGCACCCGTTCTCTTCAATGAACCTGAGATCTTCCTTGGTGCCATATCCCTTTTCCACTGCCCAGCGTGCACCATGGATCAACACCTGATCCAGCTCATCCCGGTTCAACCTGATGGCACCCTCAGAGCCTACTCCTGCAGGGATAGCCCTGAACAGCGCATCTATCAGCGCGGATATTTGCCCTTCTATCTCATCTCTGCTTATGTTCAGAACAAGAGATCGAACACCACAGGAGATATCATATCCAACGCCTCCAACAGATATCACTCCTCCCTCAAGGGGATCAAAGGCAGCTACACCGCCTATGGGGAATCCATAACCCCAGTGGGCATCCGGCATGGCCATTGCCCCTTTGACTATCCCGGGGAGAGAGGCGACATTGGAGAGCTGTTCCACCACCTTGTCATCCATCTCCTGCAACAACTCCCTGCAGGCAAAGATATAGGCAGGCACCCTCATGGCACCTGATGGCGGCAGCTCCCAGCAACTCTCGGAAATTCTCTTCAATCGCCTGATATCCATCTATGCCTCCTGTGGTGAACAATCAAGGCAGATTTCATACATCGAGAATACACTGCACCATCCATATACCGTCAATCTGCCTAACATCTGCCTGGGAAAAGGTTGCACCCTTGACCTCTATACCCCTGGGCTGGTCTATCTCCGACCAGATCTGACCTGCAGCCTCACCCTTCAACGAGATGGTCTCCTGATCTATTTCTATCTGAAACCTGCTGAATACCATCCTGTGCAGATCTGCCTGGGCCAGCAGTGTATTGAGCCAGGCCACGAAAAGTCCGGTGAGATCGAAGGAATCACACTCTATATCAACGCTCTCTTCCGGTTTCACCCTGGACAGATCCTCCACCATGATGGAAAACATGGCCATGGCCCCGTTACTGAAGGCCTGGGAGAGATCACTTCCCCATCCCCTGATTCCTATATCAGCTATATGGTCGAAGGTCTCCCATCCGGATCTTTTTTCATTCACACCCACCAACGCTTTTGCCCCCATTCATACCAGCCCCAGGTTGAGAGTCCAGTAAACACAAGGAACAGAACGGCCTGGGCATAGATCTGGTGATAGATATTCACTGTTATCCAGCCGATATTCGCCAGGGTATAGAGGGCAAAGCTCACCCTCTTTTTGCGGATGTTCAGTACCGCCGCAAATATACTTATGCAAGTCAGGGACCACGGCAGGATCTCATGCATGAACAGGTGCATCATAAACTACACCTTGCATTCCAGTTGGCAATCCGGGGTAACATTCCTAAAACGGCAGAGAAACAATCAACTGCAACTATTTCAAAAATGGGAGCAGCGCCTTGAACTCCAGGGTACCTGCCCTCTGGAGCCACTGATAGAGTATCAACTCTGAAGGGGCGCAGCTCACCCCGGTCTCCAGGAGCAGCCTGATGGCAGACTTGTAGTTTCTCTTGGCCCTGGAGGAGACTGCATCATCCGCCACCCACACGTTGAAACCTGCCTCAAGGGCACCCATACTTGTCTGATAGATACAGATATGGGCCTCGACACCTGTGATTATCATGGTATCCACTGAGGATGGCAACGAATCCACTGCTGCCTGAAACTCACTGTTCAGAAAGGAATTGAACTCCATCTTGTCTATGACAGGGAGATCGCTGAGAAGCTCCTGGATCTCCGGGACAAAAGGCCCCAACCCCTTCACATACTGGGTGGTGGCCAATATGGGCATTTCGAACTCCTGCGCTGCCCTGATCAGGAGGACGCTGTTTTTTATCACCCTCTCCTCATGACGTACCGCCTTCATCAGTCTTTCCTGTGGGTCTATTACCAGCAAAACACAGCGCCTTGGATCCAGTAATCTCTTCAAACCCATTCGTGTATCTCCTTTCTTCTTATATTTCCTATGATACCAACCTAACAGAGCCTTTTCCCATTCTTTTCTGCCACCAAAAAGTCGGTATCAGGCAGTGCTACATGGCTGGACCGCCTTCCATGAAGTTCATTTTATACCGCCTGCTCCTGTTGGCAAGAAATTCAGATAGTCCTGTTACGAGCAAGTAAATTGTCCTCCGTATTAACACATAAACTGTCCGGTATTATGAATGCTTCCAGGAGGTATTCATATGACTTGGACAGAGTTAAGAGAGGCGAT
>JALSKY010000278.1 GCA_026988585.1 Deltaproteobacteria bacterium | reverse complement strand
GATCTGGAAGCTGGAGCTGGAACAGTGAAGGAATATGAGATCATTCCTGAATATCTTGCCTATCTTCATGAGAACATCAGGATTGCCAGGCCGTTGAAGGTAGTGCTTGATTGCGGAAACGGGGTGTCAGCCCTTGTTGCGCCGGAGGCCTTTAGGAATAGCGGATGCCAGGTGGAATCCCTCTATTGTGAGGTTGACGGGAGCTTTCCAAACCACCATCCTGATCCCACAGTTGTTGAAAATTTGAAGGATATGCAGGCAAAGGTGCAGGAGATAGGGGCGGATTTCGGAATCGCCTTTGATGGGGATGGAGACAGGATCGGTCTTGTGGATGAGCAGGGAGAGGTGATCTATGGTGACAAGATTTTGCTCTTTCTATCCAGGGATCTCCTGAAGAACCATCCGGGCGCTACGGTTATTGGTGAAGTGAAGTGTTCCCACGTAATGTATGATGATATACGGCAGCATGGCGGCAATCCGGTGATGTGGAAGACCGGGCATAGCCTGATTAAACAGAAGATGAAGGAGACCGGTGCACTGTTGGCAGGTGAGATGAGCGGTCATATCTTCTTTGCAGACAGGTTTTTCGGGTTTGATGACGCTACCTATGCAGCCTTGAGGGTGGCAGAAATACTCTCCCAGGATGAGAAACCGCTCTCTTCATGTTTTAAGGACCTTCCTGCCACCTTTTCCACCCCGGAGATCAGGGTTGATTGTCCTGAATCAGAGAAGTTCAAGGTGGTTCAGAAGGCCAAGGATTGGTTCAGCAGCCATTATGATACCATAGATGTGGATGGTGTCCGAATACTGTTCCCAGATGGCTGGGGGCTTATCCGGGCATCCAATACCCAGCCGGTACTGGTGCTTCGCTTCGAGGCAGAGACACCGGAAAGGCTTGCTGAGATAAGGGAGCTGGTGGAAAAGAGGCTTCAGGAGATAAGGGATGAGATCCAGAACCAGGGATAGTATCTCAGAACCTCTGGAGATTAGCGGTCTGCTCGGTTCACTGATCCCGAATCGTGCCTGGGCAAGAAATCTGGCCAGGGCACCGGTCTGGATCAGGTGGGAGGAGATCGTTGGTGAGGTCATTGCACAGCAGACATGCCCTTGGTACCTGGACCGGGAAGACTCTCTCGTGGTGGCAGTGGGTGACTCAATCTGGATGCAGCAGCTAACCTATCAGAAAGAGGAGATCCTGAACCGGATAAACCGGGTCCTTCCCAAAAATGCCAGTGTGAAAAATCTCAGTTTTCGGATTGCAGATCCTGATGAGATCAAGCAGCTCCTGGGCGGTAGGAGGAGTTTTATCAACTGCGGCGGTTCCAGAGGCGGCTGAGCCTTGGCACCCAGCCGCCTCTCCGCTTCTCATGCCATGGGGATCTATCTGGTTATGGTTGCATCCTCTATGATCACAGGATAGAAATATCCTGCTCCAAAATTCTTGTCTGCAGCCAGGGTGCCGGTGGCAGTTATGATCTCACCTGTTTTGGCATCCTGTTTTGTGGTTATGGTGAGGTCATAGTTGGCCTGTTCAGGGGTGCCGGTTCCGTCCTGGATATGGATCCAGTTTTTCCCCATGATATTTTTGGACACCTTGACCACCTGTCCCCTTACAGTGACACTCTTGCCATTGAGTTTTTTGGCCTGAGCATGTGCCTGCTCTACTGATATTGCATTCTCTGCAGCAGGTTTTTCAATGGTTTTTGCAACAACTTTCTCCAGCTTGGGAGGCCCTGTATGGCCTGAACCCATTCCTCCCATCATCTGGCCCATGCCCATGCCGCTTCCCATGTTCTGCTGGTTGTTCTTGCTGTCCTTGGTTACAAGACCAGGGGAAAAAATTATGGTGTCGAAGGTCCTGTTCAGGGTGTTGCTGTGGAAATCCTTCATCTCATCTCCTGGCTGAATCATTAGTTCATCCCCCACTGCTACATTGGTTTCAGGCATGGCTATCCAGGTCTCCTGTCCTTCAAAATCCAGCAGTATATATGTGTAGCCTCCGCTGTTCATAACCTCCTTGGCCTTGCCAAAGAGATAGCCCGGACCTGCCGCTGTTTTTGCAGCCTCCTGGTACGATTCAGTCTTTTTGGATTCTGTCTTGCCGGTTCTCTCTTCCTGGTTCTGTGCCTGTTGTTCTTTCTTTTCCAGAGACTTCTGATTGCTGCATCCTGCTGTGAGAATCAGAAAAATTGTCATGGAGATAAACAAAACAGGAACAAACGCTATCTTTTTCATTGTAACAACTCCTTTACAGATTTTTTTGTTTTTTGAAGGCCAGCTCATAGGACTTGCCTGCTTACCGCTCTTTTGGTCTATTTGGTGTGGAAAGAAGGGGCCCACTTCAAATTTTTTGGTCTTTTTCTCTCATTTTGCTTTGACAGGATATTGAGCAAGATAACATATTTCTGAGAGGTAAGGGAGGTGCTTAACAAGTGAGGCAGTTTGTTATAGATGAGTTGAATCCAGCGGAAATGGAGAGGGTAGAAGCCTTTGTAGGGCGGTGCTGTGAGAAGGCAGCCATTGGACGGATCTACTGGCTCGATATTCCAGATGACCTCCATTCTGCTGTTCAATCCCAGCACCGGGAGACCTGTGCCCCGTTCAGCGCAGCAATAGAATTTACAGAGCGGGCTGTCGTTTTTGAAATGCTTGTCAGGAGTCGGGAGAGGCTCAGATGCAGGTGTATCGGTTATGCTACTGAGGCACAGAGAAATTTTATTTTGAACTTTGTGGATACGGTAATCCGGAACTGTGAGATCTCAGCCTGATCATGGCCTGATAAGATGTTGATGCATGAATTTTTTTAAGCCGTTGTGAACTTTTTTAATGGATATGGCAGGAACCGTTCTCCTGCTGTCAAGGAATGGAGCATAACTATGCAGTTGAACATAGATTGTGAAGGCCCTGTAACCCAGAATGACAATGCCTTTGAACTCTGTCAGGAATTCATTCCTGATGGAGGGCGTTTTTTCTCTATTATCAGCAAGTATGATGATTTTCTCGCAGATGTTGAGAGGCGTCCAGGCTACAAGGCAGGAGATACCTTGAAACTGATTTTACCCTTTTTAAAGGCGTTTGGTATTACTGATGCCATAATGGAAGAGTTTTCAGAAAAGACCCTTGTTCTCCTGCCAGGAAGTGAGGTGATGCTTCCGAAGGCTGCCGAAAAACTGCCGACCTTCATAATCAGCACCAGTTACAGGCCATATCTCCAGGCCCTTTGCAAGTTCACGGGCTTTCCTCTGGAGAACATCTACTGCACGGAAGTCTCTCTGGACAGATATGATATCAGTGAGTCTGAAAGAGAGAGATTGAGAGAAATGGCAAAAGAGATAGCCTCTATGAAGCTGCTGGATTGGCCTGAAAATGCAGGCGGTATGAATGACCTGGCTGCTGAAGATGCAGATGTAAAGAGGAGGCTTGATGAGATTTTTTGGGATGAGATTGCAAAAATGGATGCTGGCAGAATGTTAAAGGAGGTGAATCCTGTAGGCGGCGTGGAAAAGGCCAGGGCTGTGGAGCATAGTCTTGGCAGGACTGGCAACCGGCCTGATCAGGTGATCTATGCAGGAGATTCCATAACCGATGTCCAGGCCCTGGAACTGGTAAGGGATGGTGGAGGGATGGCTATCGCCTTTAACGGAAACCGATATGCCATTAAGGCAGCGGAATGGGCAGCTATTTCACCCACCACTGCCGTAATTGGCGCCCTTGCAGAGTGTGTTGAGCAGCTTGGTGTCGAGCCCCTGGCAGACAGGGCCAGGGCCTGTGAAGGAATTTTAATACAGCAAGATTTAGTAGCGCTTTTTCATCAGGTTCATGTCAATAGCAGGTATATTGAATTGCTGGAATCATCTGCTGAAACAGCAGGCGAATGCAGGCTGCTCCTGCTGGAGTCCATTCAGGATCTTGACGGATTGATTGCAATGAGTGAAGCGTTCAGGAAAACGGTCAGGGGAAAACAGGTGGGTGATCTGGGGTAATTTTTGGATTGTTGACACTGGAATGCAAACAAAAAAAGAGGGCCGGTGGGCCCCCTTTTTTCAAATGTTTTGTTCGAAATATAAAATATTTTTATTGTATAGTGAGTCCTTTTACAACTGCAGGCCGATTATCGTTTATGATAATCTGTATGGTTTTTTCTGCAGTATGGCCTTGGCTGTCCGATACTATAGCCTTGGCAGTATATTGGCCTTCCTGAGTGTAAACATGGGTAGCAGACAGGCCTGTCGCTGATGCCCCATCCCCAAACTCGATCCTGTAACTGAAATAGTCATCGTCACAATCGGTTTGTATGGAAAATGTTACACTGGTATGAGGGTTATCTGCTGACGTAGGTGTTGCTGTCAGCTCAATTGCAGGCAGAGGCCTGGCAGACACATGAACAGTCTGGCTATAGTTGCCAGAGGTGTCATAGGTGAAAATGGAATAGTTGTAGATCAACTCTGCATCCAGCCCTGTATGGACATAGCTTCCCTGTCCGTTCGGTTGGCCAGGAATCTTTCCATTGTTACCATTTGGAATTGCTGTTCCATCAGTATAACTGCTGGGATATGTTCCATCAGTGCGATATCTTATCATCACACCGGCAAAATCGCTGTCTGAAGGGTTAGTCCATGAGAGAGTGACCTGACCATGACCTGGCGTGGTCGTTACATTGGTAACATCTCCAGGAGGGGTGGAGTCATCGCTTGAAAGGACATATATGCCTGAAAGTGCATGGTAGTCCTGGGTGGTAGAGTGACCATTTGATGACCAGTCGATATCGGTTGTGTGGTCATCACTCCAAAAATAGAGCTCTCGGTAGGTAGAAGGCGGGTTCAAATATACCGACGGAGTATCTATCTTGAAGGTGACATAGTAGTCCTTTCCTTCCTGGATGGGGAAGCTGATGGGATTGCTGAGCTTTTCCTGGCCTGCTGGCACTGTGATGGTGTCTGTATTCCATGTGGTTTCGTCCTTCCCATCAAATGTGACCTTTGTCCACGTAGAATCTATGACATCGCCTTCCCCGCCGTTTGGATCCCTTTCTGCAATAGAAACCTTGCGGATGGTATAATCACCCGAGCTTCTTCCCTTGAAACCGAGCATGATCTGATTGCCAGAACGATTAATCTGTGCACCTTCGATCAAAAGGCGTACACAATATGTAACACTTGAGTCCTTCCAGTCATTGTCACCGGTTTGTTCATTTGCACTCCAGGCCTGCACCAAATCCGAAGGAGTATAAGTTACAGTTATGGTATCAGTGGCACTCTGGTTGTTCGTGTCAGTGGCAGTAATGGTTATGACATTCTCGCCTTGCTGCAGCGTGATACCATTGATTGACCAGCCCGTCCAATCTCCAGAGCTGTTCGTAGCACTCCCACTTCCGCCACGATTGCTTGACCAGGTGATGCTATTTATTCCATTGTCATCAAGAGCATTACCAGCTATTGTTATAGTTGCATCAGAGGTTGAATAGGTACTGTTGCTGGTGGGATTTGTGATCGTTACACTTGGTGGATTATCTGTAGGCTCTCCGCCTATACCGCTGCCACCTATTGTAATGGGATAACCGTCAGATACATTCCCTTCCGCATCCACTATAAAAAGATATGCAGTGTCACCCTCTTGAAATGAACCTTTATTAAGCCTGATATCTATCTGGTTGTCCGCCCAGGAAAGAGGTGGCTGAATTTCCCTCCAAGTACACTTAGAAAAAGTAATATTATCACCCAGTTCCACTCTTGCCTGGGTCCCAACCTGAACATACATGTCATCTATCCATGTCTCCTGCGCACTTATCCCGTTTCCTACATAATTTTGCCATATGAACCACTGATACCATCTCGAACTGTCATAGTATGACATTGCATTACTGACTACTTTTGTAGTAATGGAATTAGAAGGATCATGCAGAGTTATTGAATAGCTACCATTGTTGGCGCCCACTGATGACGTATGAATAAGAAGGTCCATCCTATACCAACGGTCATCTTGTTTTGGATAGGGAGGAGACCAGTCCGCTGTAACATTGCTTGAGATGCTGGGGCCGGGCCTAACAAAGAACTGACTGGAGTTATACCAATTAAACATTACCATTTGTGGATAATCATCTGTAATGTCATTACGGTAATTGATCCGGAACATCTTCCACTGTCCATCACCATCATGCTGACGTTTGCACCACCAAGACACGAAAATGGTCTGGTCAGGACCTATAGGGTTAGGAGATTCGTACCTAACAGCACCATTGTAGGCATTAGAGCTATAGACGTAATATAAACTTTTATTCCCGCTATGAGGGTTGACGTTAGAAGTAATCATATTAAATCCAGCACCTTGATCAAAAATCCAGTTATTGGCATTGGCTGGTGTCTCGCCTTCAGGTGTCATTTCAACAGGACCGTTGCTTCCTCCAATCCAGCTATAATTTGGTATGGAAGATCCAAAATCTACGCCAGATATTCTGACAACAGAACCATCTGAAGCCTGATCCCCTTCAAATTCAAGGTGTTGGATGGTTGGAGCAGCTCTACCTTCACCTGAAGTAAAAAAAAGCAAGCACAGCAAAAAAAATGTTATAGATAACTTAAATTTATTCATACATATTCCCCCTTTAATGCTTAGACGGTGCTATTGCGCACTTTGCTTATAAGCCTCTCAATGTTTTGGTGAGATTTTTGATATAATTCGTTCTGCAATTCTGATGCCATGTATTTTAACGCAGCATGCTGGCTTTTAGCATTAATCAGGGCTCGGGCAATATTTTCAGGATTTGACCTTGTATAAACAGCTCCCTTATAAAAAAAAATTCTGTTCACTTTTGTATCCGAAATTATGATGGGTTTACCTAAAGCTAAAGCCTCATACGCTCCACAAACCAAGCAGTCATCCCGTGTGGTCAAATCCATCACACAATCAGAAGAGGCTAATTGTTTCCAATAATCTATTTCAGAAAGAAAGCCAGTTAAGAAGATTTTATCGCTATTAAATTTCTTGTTTATTACGTGTTTTGGGGGGCGTCCTGTCACATAAATTTTTATGTCATTTGGAGTTAATTCCGATGTTTCAAAAACAGATTGATATGGTTCATCAGGGCTAAAGGTACAAATGAAGGTTACTATAAATTTATTGCATGGCTTACTGTCTTCTAATGAAGATATTCTTGGAGGTATAGGTAATGGATCAGGCATTATAAATCCGTGCCCGCCATTTTGTTCTATTGTTTCGGCTAATGCACTATTCGATACAATTGTTAGGTCTGTATATTTGTGTAACCTTTTTAATAT
>JALSKY010000277.1 GCA_026988585.1 Deltaproteobacteria bacterium | reverse complement strand
TAATCACAATGGTGGCCGGGCTGTTTTCCACTGCCTTCTGGAACAGCTTGAGTTTCATGGTAAGCTCGATGAGCTCCTTGTTGGCCCGTAGGAGCTCTCTTTCTATCTCTTTTTTCTGGGATATATCCATGACAAAACCCCATATCCCTATCAATTTGCCATCTTTTTTAATGGGTGCCGAGATCCCGATAGCGTCAAAGTAGGTCCCGTCTAGCCTGCGAAGTCTGTATTCCAGATAATCATCTCTTTTGCCGGCAATTGTTTTTGATACGCCTTCCTGAACCAGTTCTTTGTCATCAGGATGGACCAGGTCAAATATGTTCAGTTCCTTTATGTCATCTTTAGTGCCTCTGAACATCTTCATTCCTGCCCTGTTGACAAAGAGCAGTTTCCCATTCAGATCAGCTTCGAATATGGCTTCAGGAAAGAGTGTTATAAGATTTTCAAATTTTTCATGACTCTCTTTCAGGAGCTGTTCTCTCTGCTCCACCTCATCAATAAACCTGTTGATACTTGATGCCAGGATACCTATCTCGTCAGAGTGGTTGGCGTCCAACCGGTACCACTTGGCTGTGGGCATGGCTGCCATCTGGTTCAGACGCCTTATCATATCTGTGAGGGGTAGAATAAAGATGTTGCTGAGTCGAATGGTTATAAGGGCTACGAGAAGGACTGCCGCCACCGTCATGGCAGCTGCATACTGTTTCAGTGTATTTACGGCTGCCAGGGCCTCGGCCTTGGGATAGTTGCCCCCGAGTATCCAGTCTGTTCCAGGTATCTGTTTGAAGGCCACAAAGGTGTGGAGTCCCTTTGAATTCACTGTTTCTCCTGCCCCCTCAAAACCTTTTATGGCCTGATCCAGCATCCTGTTGGCTCCAGGCGGTACGTCATGTTTCAGCAACCTGGTCCTGTCCGGATGGAGAATCATCTGCCTCTGGCGATTTATCAGGTAGAGATAGCCGGTTTTCCCTATCCTGGATTTCGTAAGGTTGCCAAATAGATTGCCAGGATCGGTCATATCTACTGTGGCACAGAGCAGGGAGCTGTTGGATCCAAATTTTATGGTTGCGACAACAACCAGGACAGGAGTGCCTGATTTTGATCTGTATGGTCCAAACAGGCCGGTGTCATCGAAATATAGAGGCGATTTCTTTTTCAGATCCTCCTGAAGCTGAGAGAGCCACGGCGCTGGTCCATTCTCTCCAGACAACATCTCTACGGTGCCTGCCGGATATAGGATGAATACCGAGGTAAATGGGGCTGCATCCGTTATGGCTGAGAGCTCCTTCTTAACCTGGTCAGGAAGGTGACCTGCTGTTAAAAGAGAAGAGAATGTGTCGGAGAACCGTTTATGCTGCTTCTTGATCCTCTCCACCGTCATCTCTATCTCTCCTGCTTTATCTTCTACTATTGAGTTTAGAAAACTGTAGCTGTTTTCTGTGGTAATCTTTTCTATCTGGTACAGTTCAATGAGGGATAGAGCTATGAGGAGCAATGTAAACGGAATGATGGTGAATAGAGCCTGTTTTTGACGAATTCCGTTGAACAAGTTCCGTTTTATCGGTTTTTTGTCAGGATTTTTTTTTGTGTTGTCTCTTTCCATTTCTTGTCCCTGGAGAATTTTCTATATGGTGTTATCGTTACCACAATGTATCGGTTATTTTTGCATGGTTAATAAAAGAACGGTTGAATAATTGCAATATAATTAGCAGGAGAATAATTTACATGGAACTTGACAGGGCAGCCAGATTTCTTTTTGAGAACGCCATGCTGAAACGCACCATGAGGACCGGGTATGCGTTCCTGGGCACCGGGAGCGAAAGTGCGGCAGCTCACAGCCAGAGCATGGCAGCAGCAGCAATGGTAATAGCCGGAATGGTGGAAAGGCAGATAGACATGGAACGGCTCCTGAAGATCTGTATCTTTCATGATCTGCCAGAGGCCAGGACAGGGGACGCCAATGCTGTCCATAAACTCTATGTTGCCAGGGATGAAGACAGGGCTATGGCCAGGGCCGTGGAAGGCATGCCCTTTGCCCATGAGCTGATAGAGCTGCATCGTGATTATGAGGCAGGAGATTCCATTGAAGCCATAGTTGCCAGGGATGCTGATCAGATTGATATGATAATATCTTTGAAGGAACAGCTCGATATAGGAAACAGGGATGCGGAGATCTGGCTTCCCCATGTGGTAAAGAGGTTGAAACTCGAGGCATCTAAGGCCCTGGCCCAGGCCATCCTGGATACCCATTGGGCTTCCTGGTGGATGGATGAACTGTTATCTGGAGAAGAAGAGGTGAAAAGAGATGATGAGTAAGAGAATATTTATCCTGATAATCATGGCCTTTTTCCTGTCAGGTCTGTTTTCTCTCCATGCATCTGAACAAAACGTTAGGGAAAGGCCGGATGGAAATCTGTCCAAGAAGGTTTATATATCATACACGGCAAATACCTGGGGGAAGATAAGGGAGAGCAAGTCCTGAGGCGGAAAACGTCTTGGCGGTCTTGCCAGGCGTGCGCAGTGGATAGAGGAGATGCGTAATATCGGACAGCTCCATCTGCTTCTCGATGCAGGAGGGGTGTTCTTCAGACAGGTGCCAGTGGACGGGTTTTCCAGGAAAAAGGCACTCTTCATAGGGGACCTGTACAAAGAGATGGGCTATGATGCAGTAGCCGTTGCCCCAAAGGATCTGGTAGCAGGGTTGGAACTGTTGAGAGAGGTAGAGAAGAAGGGGATTACATTGCTCTCTGCCAATCTCTTTATGGATGGTAAAAGGCTTTTCCCTGCCTACAAGGTTTTTGAGCTGAACGGGTTGAAGGTAGGGGTAGTAGGCGTAACCGGAAGATTGCCTGGATATATTTCACGCATTGACAGTTCAGTTGAGGTGCGGCCTGCAGTCGAGATTCTTCCTGGAGTGGTGAAGGAGATACAAAGAGAGGATATTGATATACTGATACTGCTCTCCAGCGTGAATCCAGGGTATGAGAAGGATATTGTTCGCCAGGATTACGGGATCGATCTCGTGATCTCAAGCGGCAGGCGATCCACCCGTGCCAATCCTGCCAGGATCAATGGCTGCTCCGTGGTTACTGTTACCCCTCTCGGCAAGAGTATAGGCTCTGCTATGGTGGTCACCTCCACGCAGAACGGCAAAAAGGTTTCAGTCCGGAGTAGAAATGTCAGCCTGAATCAGACTGTTCCCAACAGTCGGAAAATTGAAGCCATGATAGATAGTTTTTTCAGACAGACTGTTCAGGCAAGATGATGCCTGAAACAGGAAAGGGGAGGGGGGCTGTCTCCCCTCCCATGCTGTATTTATTTTACTCCTCTACTGGATCATAGTGGGAAAATACCATTGTAAATGTTGCCCTGCCCTGGGTTGCTGAGCGGAGAGCAGTGGAATAGCCAAACATCTTTGACAGGGGGACGGTAGCCTTGAGGACCTGGACTGCCCCTCTTGGCTCTATCTCTTCAACCTTTCCGCCCCGGCTGTTCAGGTCACCAATTACGTCTCCCAGAAACTCTTCAGGAACAATGATCTCTACCCGCATCATCGGTTCCAGCAGGACAGGAGAGGCCTGTTCACAGGCCTTTCGCAACCCCATGGATGCAGCAGCCCGCAAGGCCATCTCGGTAGTGGTTCCCTCTTCGTAGGTTACATCCTTGAGCACCACTTCTATGTCCACCAGGGGGTAGCCCTGCACAACACCGCTTTCCAGGCCCTGTTCCAGGGTCTCCAGAAGGAGTTCCTCCATCCCTTCAGGCAGATGCTCCTCCGGGAGTTCACTTCTGACAAGGTTTCCTGCTCCCCTTTCCCTGGGAGTCACTTCCAGCACCACTGTAGCGGCCTGGCGGGTGCCTCCTATCTCCTTGTCAAACAGCTCTTCCACCTTGGCCGGCACAGTTATACTCTCCCTATAGACCACCTGGGGCCTTCCTACACGGACCGGCACATTGAATTCCCTGGAGAGTCTGTGAGTAAGGACCTCCAGATGGAGTTCACCCATGCCTGATATGATCGTCTGGCCGGTCTCTTCATCCAGCTTGACCCTGAATGTGGGATCCTCTTCTGCCAGTTTATTGAGAGCTGCATCTATCTTATCCTGATCACCCGATGTGGCAGGTTCCACAGCTACCGAGATGACAGGCTGGTAAGTATCTATAGCCTCAAGGATTATAGGATGTTCATGATCGCACAGGGTATCGCCTGTTCCTGCCAGCTTGAGACCCATGACTGCAACAATCTGGCCCGCTCCGGCCTCCTTTATACGCTCTCTCTTGTTTGCATGCATGTGGAGCAGTCTGGCGATCTTTTCTGTTTTCTCCTTAGTGGCGTTCCAAACCTCCCCGCCAGCGGTCATTATTCCTGAATAGACCCGTACAAAGGTCATTTTTCTGCCACCGTCCATCTGTATCTTGTAGGCCAGGGCAGATAGAGGCGCCTTGACACTGGCCGGTCTCTCCTCCTCCTTTCCTGTTTTAGGGTTTATACCCTTAACCGGAGGTATATCCAGGGGGCTGGGAAGATAGCGGCCAATTGCATCCAACACCGGCTGAACTCCTTTGTTCTTCAGGGCAGAACCACAGAAGACCGGAACGCCCTTGAGTGATAGGCATGCCTTTCTGATGGAAGCATGGATCTCCTTGTCTGTAATTTCTTCATCAGACAGGAACTTTTCCATGATTTCATCATCCACCTCTGCCAGTGCCTCAAGGAGCTCTTCTTTGGCTTGGGCAATCTGTTCGCGGTGTTCATCCGGTACAGGAAGCTCCTGGAATTCCATCCCTTCGGTGGCATCATCCCACTGAATCAGACACTGTTTGATAACATCGAAGACACCTTGGAACTCCTGTTCGGCGCCAAGAGGGATGGTCAAGATCAATGGATGGATATTGAGCCGCTCTTTCAGTTCCTGGATCACCCTGTTGAAGTCAGCCCCCATACGGTCCATCTTGTTTATGAAGGCCATCTTGGGCACTTTGTACTTGTCTGCCTGGCGCCATACTGTCTCACTCTGCGGCTCCACACCGCCAACAGCGCAAAAGACACCGAGTGCACCATCCAGGACCCTGAGAGAGCGTTCCACCTCGATTGTAAAGTCAACATGTCCTGGTGTATCGATGATATGGATCTCCTTACCCTTCCAGTAACAGGTGGTTACAGCAGATGTGATGGTTATACCGCGTTCCTGCTCCTCTGGCATCCAGTCCATGGTGGCCTGCCCGTCATGGACCTCTCCTATCCTGTGGGTCTTCCCTGTGTAGAAGAGAATCCGTTCAGTCAGAGTGGTCTTGCCGGCATCAATATGGGCAATGATTCCAATATTCCTGATACTCTTTATCTGTTTGTCGCTTGCCATGGAATTGTGATTCCTGTCATGAGTTTTTTTGTTTAATAACTACTTTTCTGGATTCTTTTTCTTTGAAATTGCAATAGATACACCAGGACAATCCTGAGTGCAAACTTTCATCTGGAGATAGCCAGATAACCAGGCTATCTGTTTAACATATCTGTTTTCTGGGCTGTACGGAACGACTGGGCAGAATCATGCCCTGATTGTGAGCAGACAGAGAGGCCTGGACCACAGGGGGAGCCCCCCCCTGTCAGCTACGCACCCTTTTTCTTTCCGGATTTGCTCCCCTTTTTTCTTTTGAACACGATTTTTGCTGCCTCCTGGGCATTACGGACAAGATGGAACTTCATCTCATCCTGTACATGCTTAGGGAGTTCTTCCAGGTCTGCGGCATTTCTTTTGGGGAGAATGATCTCCTTTATGCCAGCCCGATGTGCTGCCAGGACCTTCTCCTTGATCCCGCCTACAGGCAGGACCAGTCCTCTCAGGGTGATCTCACCAGTCATTGCAACATCACTCCTGACCGGTTTTTCGGTCAGCAGGGATATCAGCGCCATGGTTATGGTGACTCCTGCTGAAGGCCCATCCTTGGGTATGGCCCCGGCAGGGACATGGACATGGATATCGCTGGACCTGAAGAGCTCAGGGTCGATCTTGTAATCCAGCGCCCTGGAGCGGACGTAACTCAGGGCTGCCTGGGCTGATTCCTTCATCACATCTCCCAACTGTCCTGTAAGTATCAGTTTGCCTGAGCCATCCATCCTGGTGGCCTCGATGAACAGGATATCTCCTCCGGTAGGGGTCCAGGCAAGCCCGGTAGCCACTCCAGGAATGGATGTGCGCTCCGCTATCTCCGGCTGGAATTTGGGCTGTCCAAGGAACTCCTCTATGTTGCCACTCCGTACAAAGACCTTCTCCTCATAGCCTTCCGCCACCTTCCTGGCAACAGCCCTGCAGACTGCCCCGATCTGTCTCTCCAGGTTTCGGACCCCAGCCTCCCTGGTATATTCAGTTATTATCTTTACCAGTGCTCTCTTGTCTATGGAGAGGTTCTTCTTGCTGAGGCCATGCGCCTCTAACTGTCGCGGAACAAGATAGCGTTTTGCAATTTCCAGCTTCTCTTCAAGGGTGTATCCGGACAGTTCCAGGATCTCCAGCCGGTCCAGCAGCGGTGCCGGAATGGTATCCAGCACATTGGCTGTGGCAATAAATATCACCTTGGAGAGGTCGAACTCCACTCCGAGATAGTGGTCTGTGAACTTGGAGTTCTGTTCCGGATCCAGTACTTCCAGCAGGGCTGAGGCAGGATCGCCCCGGAAGTCGCTTCCAACCTTGTCTATCTCATCCAGCATCATAACAGGATTGTTGACGCCCACTTTTCTCAGACCCTGAATAATCCTTCCTGGCATTGCCCCTACGTAGGTGCGTCTGTGTCCACGGATCTCTGCTTCGTCATGGACGCCACCAAGGGCGATGCGGTGGAATTTACGCCCAATGGCTCTGGCTATGCTTCGGCCGAGAGAGGTCTTGCCAGTTCCCGGAGGACCTGCAAAGCAGAGTATGGTCCCTCTGGCATCCGGTTTGAGTTTTCTGACTGCGAGAAATTCCAGAATTCTCTGCTTTATCTTTTCAAGGTCATAGT
>JALSKY010000276.1 GCA_026988585.1 Deltaproteobacteria bacterium | reverse complement strand
GAAAGGCGCCGGCCAGTTCGCATTCACTCTCTGCTTCAGGCTGAGCAGCATTACCAAAAAGAGCAAAAGAGGACCAGCAAACAGGAGAAAACAGGCTGTCCAACACTCTCTTCCCCACTTTTCTCCCCCATCTTTTGTCCTCTGGCGAATACAGCCAGGCAGGATCAAGACCAGGGATAGCAACAGCAAAATGAAGGCTACCGGATTGGCAATCCCCAGTTGCGCACCAAAGAACTCTCCAAAGGTCTTCAGGTTGAAAAACCACTTCTCCGCCCCGGAACCGGAATGAAAATGGTGCGCAGTATGCTCCAGGGTTATCCAGCCGTGATGCATGTTCCAGACTACCAGCGGCAGCAAAAACAGAAGACTCAACAGCAGATAGAGCCATGGAGAGCCGGTCCTGAGAAGATATCTCTTTCCAGGAGAAAACAACAGAAATAGAAACAGAGCGGCAGGAAGTGCAATCATGGTCTGCTTGCTCAGGAGCCCCAGCCCGGTTGCTACTGCTGCCATTATCCACCAAACCGCACCGTCATTGTTCGAGCCTGATGCTCCCATTCCAGGACAGATAGCTCGCACCAATGCATAGAGAGCAACACTCCAAAAGAAGAGAAGAGGCGCATCTATGGTCATTATATAGCTGGAAACCGCCCCGCCAATAGAGGCAAAGACCAGGGCAGCAGCCATCAACCCTGCCCTGCCCCCGGCAAGATACGATGCAGTCATGAACAGGAAGAGCAGTGTCATGTTGGACAAAAACATGGCTGGAAACCTGACCCCAAACTCGGTGTCTCCCCAAAAAAAGGTGGAGAGGGCCATGAGCCAGGCGACCATTGGAGGCTTGCTGTAGTAACACCAGTCCAGCCTGCGGGACCAGTCCCAGTAATAGGCCTCATCAGGAGAGAGATCATAAGGACTGAATACCAGGAACAGAAACCTGATTCCAAAGGCTATGAGAAAGAAGAGGGTTATTCGCCAGGGATCGGCCCAGGATTTACTGAATTCATTCATAACTCTGCCTGTTTTCAAAATGGGATGGTATAAATCAGAATATCAGATTTCAACAACTTCATTCTCTACTGGTATTTCTGCCCTGTGCATACCGGTTACATAGATAATCCCGCCGATCAGAGAGGTAGCTGCCTGTATCCCAAAAAAGGCAAGACTGAGGGATATGGCAACCTCCTGGGGCACACCCTTTAGCCCAAGAAGATAGACAAATCCCCCTTCCCGTACGCCAAAACCGCTGATACTCACAGGCAGAACCATTATCACGGCCACGAGAGGAAACGCCACGAAAAAGAAACGGGAGGGAATATCCATGGGCAATCCGCCTGCAGAAAATCCGGTTGCCAGCACTGCCACAGAGGCCATGCAGCAGAACTGCAGGAGCAGAGATAACCCGAAGGCCTGGCAAGATGCTCCAGGACAGCGCCAAAAAGAGAGTATCACCGGAGAAGCAAGCCGTCTTGCCAGGGAAAGCTGCAAGTTAGAACAGAACAGGGAGATCTGTCTGAAAAACAGAGGAAAGAGCAGCACCCCTGAAACCATTACTCCATATACTCCAAAGACAACCCAACCAAGCCAGGCAGGCAGGAGATCAGGCCATAGAGCAAGCACTGCCGATGCCAGGGTAAACATGGCAAGAAAGCCAAAAGCCCGGTCTGCCAAGACCGAATAGGATGCCCTGAGTTTCAATGGCTCTTTCCCTGCCAGAAACCATATCTTCATCAGATCTCCACCGATAGAGGTGGGCATGAACAGATTGAAAAACATTCCAACAAAGTAATACCTGAAATAGTCGAGCAGCCTTTTTTCAAACCCCAGCGCCTTGCAGATAACCGCCCACCTAATAGAACTGAGTATCTGTGACAGGAGATAGAGGGCAATTGCCGCTACCCATGCCCATATGGGCATCACCTTGAATCCACGAATTATCTCAGTGAGCTCAACCGATGAAAAAAGCCAGAACAACAGGCCGCAACTGACAGCAAACCTCAACAGGAATTTCAGATATTTTCTCAACTGCGGAGTCATTCAACTATTTCCCGTACGGCATAGATCCGCTTGCCGCTGGACTCATAGTAGGTTCGTATCACCAGTTCAGCCAGCAAACCAATGCCCAGGAGGATAACACCTGTAATCATAAGAAGCATGCCCAAAAGGAGCAGGGGACGGTTACCTATGTGCTCATGAAAGAGGAGTTTCTGCATGGTCAGATAGAGTTCAATAAAAAAGCCGGAAAGAAACAAGAGGCCTCCGCTGAGCCCAAAAAACTGAAGGGGCCTGGTAGCAAATTTCTGAAAAAATATCATGAGCATAAGGTCGAGAATCACCCGGAATGTCCTGCCAATACCATATTTACTCTTGCCTCTGATCCTGGGATGGTGCTTCACCACGATCTCTGCAAACCTTGCTCCCTTGAGGTTGGCCAACACCGGTATGAACCTGTGCAGTTCCCCGTAAAGGATCATATCTTCCACGATCTCTTTCCTGTATGCCTTCAGGGAACAACCATAATCGTGCATCTGCACACCAGTAGCCCAGCCAATTAACCAGTTTGCTATTTTTGAAGGCAGCTTCCTGGATATAAAGGGATCCTTCCTGTCCCGCCTCCATCCACAGACCACATCATATCCCTCCCTGAGCTTTTCCACTATCCTGGGGATATCATCAGGATCGTTCTGTAGATCACCATCCAGGGTTACCACTATATCTCCCCTGGCATGTTGAAAACCGGCCGTCATGGCAGCACTCTGTCCAAAATTCCGGCGGAATATAATTGCCTTTATCTCAGGTTCTGCTGCAGCAAGGCGGCGCAACAGTTCATCAGTGCCATCACTGCTGCCGTCATCCACAAGAATCAGCTCAAAGCTGAACCCTTTTTGCCGCATGACCGAGAGTATTCTGGATCCAAGCTCCTCTACGTTTTCCCTTTCGTTATAGAGCGGCACCACCACTGAAACCTCTGGCATATCATCCTGCCTGGTGCCATCTCCATGATTCCCCTTCATCTTATCCGTCTCCATTTCCTTATTCCTGGTCAAAAGATATTTGTCAGAGAGGATTTGAACTCAGTTGACAAAAACCGGTCTCATCTGCTGAAAATCCTCCATTGCCTTCCCTGCCCCTGTTATAACAGTGGTCAGCGGAGATGGCGGCTGATTCATGGAAAGCCCTGTCTTTTCCTGGAGATATTGCCTCAGCCCCCTCAACAGACTGCTGCCACCAGTAAGCAAGACACCCTCTCTTTCAATAGATTCGCGCACTCCAGGCTCAAGGTTCAGGATGGCCTCATTGATCTCTTCGGCAATGATCTCTGCATAGGGGACCAGAGTATCCACCAGGCCATGAAGATCTATAGTGCAGCGTGCAGGCCTTCTGCTATCCAGGTCTTTGCCTGCGATCTCTACAGTTTTTTTATCTATGAGATCCCTTGCTACTGCTCCATGTTCCCATTTAAGCCTCTCAGCACTATTAGGCCCTATCCAGATGCCATACTCTCTTCTGAGCCAGGATTCTATTGCTTCATCCATATCTGTTCCGGCGATTCTCCTTGAACGACAGCAGAGATAGGCCATTTCAGAAATGACTGCCATCTCTGTAGTACCGCCGCCAATATCCACCACCATTACCGGTTTGGAATCCACCAGATCTGTTCCACATCCAATGGCAGCAGCCATAACCTCATCTATCAAAAAGACCTTGGAATAGCCGGCACTCTTCACTGCATCCATTACTGCCCGTTTCTCTACGACTGTTATCTGTGATGGAACGCACACTATCACCCGTGGTGATAGAGGACGTCTTCCCTGGGCGGCATCCCTAAGACAGCAATGAATAAACTTGGTAATAGCTGAAAAATCACGGATAACGCCCTCTTTCATGGGCCTTATGACTTGGAGGTTTGGAGGGCTTTTTCCCAGAAACTCCTTGGCCCTCTGGCCGTAACGCACCACCTCCCCATGATTATCCATGGCAATAACAGTAGGCTCATCCAGCACTATGCCTCTGCCTTCCACATAGATCAGTGTATTGGCAGTGCCGAGATCCACTGCAATATCCTGTCGAATCAATCTCTGTCTCAGGCTTCTCAACAAGCTACTAAACCTCCCGGCGTATCTCTGTCCAGTATCTGCCAAACCAGGGGTTTGATAATGGCTGCTATATCTTCGGGCCACCACCAGATATCAGGACTCCCCCGGAGCACTACTGCATGATCAGGCCTCATGCTTACCACTCCATCTGCTGCATTATCTCTCGATCCGGAACTTTCGCCGCCAAGAAAGAGCCCTACAACCACATTTCCGGAACCAAGGCCATCATCAGGGTAAATCAGGTAGCTGACCTGGCTATCCCGGCCAAAACGATCCAGAACAATCTCTCTGCCATGCCTGAATATCCAGCCTGCAAGACCGCTATCCATTGAAAACCTCTTTTGGAGCAGTCCTCTTCCCCGGGTCTCCATTCCAGGACCACCATGAATCTCTGTAATGGAATAGATCCTGCTCTGTTTCCAGTGCCGAGTCACAAGCAGCAGTTCCATCTCCATGCAGCCAAGCAATGCCATGAAGGCCTCCCCGGATTCAAGACCACCTGACACAAAATCCTTTTGCCACTGTAACAATTCCCTGAACAGACGGGCCTGCTGTCTCACAGCTTCAGACTTTATGAGCATAGCCCCCTGACAAGACAATCTTGCCAAGATCCGCTGGAGTTTTTCAGGGAAGCCATGTCGATCCCGGGTATCCACCATCAGTACCCCAAGCCGATCAGGCAATGGAACAGCGAGGAATGCCCTTATTCCAACATCCTCACTGTAAATACCCAAGGTGGCAGAATCATGATCAAATCTGTTGACATGCAAAGGACGCTGCTCCTTATATACCCATCCAACAAGCCCCTCCCCTCTCTCGATTACAGACCAAGGCATTATGTGATCACTCAGGCTGTGGTATGCCCTGAGTTCCAAAAACCTGTGATCTGTTCTATCGGACAGGAAAAGGGCAGCCGTATGTGCATCCAGGAGATCGGCCACCATCTCGACAAATCCATCAAGAGAAGAGGGAGCTGATGGCTGACTCATAAGGAGAGACCAATACCCCTTTTTCCGTAATTATGGCGGTTACCAGATCTGCCGGGGTTACATCAAATACAGGATTGGTAACCTTCACTCCTGCAGGCGCAACCCTCTTGCCGAATATATCAGTCACCTCAGCACCATCCCGCTCTTCAACCGGAATGGCACGGCCATTGGGCGCATCCGGATCAATGGTGGATACAGGAGCGGCAACAAAAAAAGGGATATTGTGATGTCTTGCCAGAACTGCCAGGTTATAAGTGCCTATCTTGTTGGCCACATCTCCATTTGCTGCAATCCTGTCGGAACCTACTACCACCGCCTTTACTCTACCCTGACTCATTAAATAGCCAGACGAGCTGTCCACATTCAACACTACAGGGATACCATCTTTCATCAGCTCCCAGGTTGTGAGCCGTGCCCCCTGGAGC
>JALSKY010000275.1 GCA_026988585.1 Deltaproteobacteria bacterium | reverse complement strand
AATGATCTCCTTGCCTGCAGCCACTGCACCGCGAACAACCCCCAGGGCAGTGCCGTATCCTCCTGTTGCCAGGGCACCAGCATTGCAATGGGTGAGGATCCCCCCATGCTCCGGCATCAGTTCTCCACCAAGACGCCCAATCTCTATGTTTGCGCGAATATCCTGGAGCCAGAGATTAAAGGCAAAATTTTCAAGGTCCTTGATCCCGATTCCGGTCTCTGACAAATAAAAACTCCTGACCTGATCCACAGCCCATTTCAGATTTACTGCAGTGGGACGAGCAGCCTCCAGCTCACGGGCAGCAGTATCCATGGCCTCATCAAGCGGCCACCCCTTTTCATCCGCCTCCATAGCAGATAACACCATTCCAAAGGCAGCAGTAATCCCGATGGCCGGAGCGCCACGTACTACCATTTCTGATATGGCCTGGGCCGTCTCCAGATAGTTACTGCAATAAACCCACTTCTCTTCCCAGGGCAGGAGCCTCTGATCTAACAGTCCAAGGACCCCATCCTGCCACGAGATGGGACAGATGGAGCTGCCAGCATCCAAAAGTAACTGATTCACCCTTTCCATAGCCTGTTCTCCTGTATCACTCCCTATCTTCCAGCTTCTTCACAAGGATTTCATTAGCACTTTTGGGATTGGCCTTCCCCCTGGTAGCCTTCATCACCTGCCCCATGAGAAACCCCAGGACCTTTTTTACACCTGAACGATATTTCTCCACCTCCGCCGGATTTTCCTGCAATACCTTGTCAACAACTGCCTCAAGCTCTGACTCATCGCTCACCTGAGCAAGCCCCTTATCCTGTACTATCTCATCAGGACCCTTACCGGTTTCAAACATCTCTTCCAGGACCTTCTTGGCTATCTTGTTGCTTATGGTCCCTTTTTCAATGAGATGAAGGAGCTCTGCAAAGCGTGCCGGCAAGACCCTGCACTGATCTATTGAGCAGGCAGCCTGTTTCAGCAGCCTCATAAGCTCTACCATGATCCAATTGGCCACAGTTTTAGGATGGGGAAATCCCTGGAGGACCTCTTCAAAATAGGCAGCAACATCCTTAGAAGCAGTCAACACCTGTGAATCATATTCTGACAGACCATACTCCTCCTGAAACCTTCTCATCTTCTCATGAGGGAGTTCCGGCATGGCATCCTTTACGGAATTGATCCAATCCTCATCAATCGATACAGGCATCAGATCAGGATCCGGAAAATAACGATAATCATGGGCCTCCTCCTTGCCACGCATAGAAAGAGTTATGCCCCGTGCAGCATCCCAGAGCCTGGTTTCCTGCACCACCTCCTTGCCATCCAGAAGCAGGGCTGTCTGCCGCCTGATCTCATATTCCAAACCGGCCTGGACATGCTTGAAGGAGTTCATGTTTTTCAGTTCCGCCTTGATACCCAGCCTGCTCTCTCCACGGGGCCTCAAAGAGATATTGGCATCACATCGCAAACTCGCCTCCTCCATGTTCCCGTCACTTATGCCAAGATATCGCACAAGCTGTCTCAGCTTCTTGAGGTAGGCCGCAGCCTCTTCGGGCGAACGGATATCCGGTTCACTTACAATCTCAATAAGAGGAGTGCCTGTCCGGTTCAGATCCACATAACTTACAGGCCTGTGCTCATCATGTATCAGCTTGCCGGCATCATCCTCGAGATGGATCCGGTTTATGCCTATCCTTCTCGTATTGCCAGCAGAGGTGACCTCTACCCAACCATCTTCTGCAAGGGGCAGATCATACTGGGAGATCTGGTACCCCTTTGGAAGATCTGGATAAAAATAGTGCTTTCTGGCAAACCTGTTCACAGGCAATATATTACAGTTGGTAGCCAGGGCCATCTTCATG
>JALSKY010000274.1 GCA_026988585.1 Deltaproteobacteria bacterium | reverse complement strand
GCACCAGTTCACCAGGCCTGATAGGGTCCGCTGAATCCTTTGAAAAACATCGGGATATTACATTTCTGGCGCGGGAAAGGGCTGCCCTGTCACTCTCTGTCAATTTCTGCTCTTCACGCCGGCGGTCCTTCTGAACCTTGGCAGTGATCCTCACCCCTTCGATCTGATAGTCTTCATCCTGTCGCTGCTCCTCCCTGCGAAGCTGGAACTGGAGGCGCCAGCGGTGCGGTGTCTCCTTGGACCGGCAATAGAGTTCCAGGGTGCCAACAGGCGTAACTGTGCTTTCAATATGGACCGGAATGGTCTTGACTTCGGATCTCTTACCATATCTCAACACGGTCTGGAGTGGTGGCAGGGTGATGAACTCGTCCGGTTGCACATCCACCAGATCGCCTACTTTGTCTCCAGTACGGATGGTCGAGCTGTAAAGGGTGAATTTTACAGGCGTATTGGCCCTGACCATGAAGTCCCGATCCACCTCTATCTCCTGCCCCTCTTCGGTCCCTCTTGGTATGAGACAGACCGCCTTTTTGGCAGGCGTTTCCCCTGATTTTTTCCATGAAATACCAATGAAATAGGAACGGGGAAGTCCACCACCAATACGCAGCCCCAGCCCCATCCTGACAAGACCGTAATAGACAGCTCCCCATGAGATGGCCAGATCCAGAGAGGATGTATTCAGCACAGAGGTCTCTCTTTCATGCCATGCAGAAACCACTTTGCAGACCCTGTCCCGAATCGATCCTGGAGTGAGTGTACCTCCGTTGAACAGGATGATAGAGGGGATCTTGCCCTGGCCCTGGCGCAGCAAAAAACGTCCGAGATGGGCGGTTATGGCAGGATCGGTCTCATAAGGAAGCCCCATTTCCCGCAAAGCTGCCCTGCCCTTAGGCCGTTTCTCAATCTCCTCCAGGCTAAGTGCAGGGAAAAAGCCCTGAAGAATCTCGCTCATTACCTCATCCCTGCGGAGAGGCGCTACCAGGGTGCCGCCCACAAGGGACCGCCCCATTCCAGGCAGTCTAACAGAGGTCTCTTCGCATCCATTGTCACCGAGCAGCAATTCCTTGGCCATCCGGCACTGGTGAAACAGGAGTTGCCACCTGGACTGATCAAGCTCCTGACCTATCTTTTTTTCGGCCAGGGCGGCAAGGGCCAGATCGATATTGTCTCCGCCAAGCAGGAGATGATCACCCACAGCAAGCCGTTCCAGCCTTGGGGTATCACCATCCCGCTCACATCCGATAAGGGTAAAATCAGTGGTGCCACCGCCTACATCACATACCAGCAGAAGATCTCCAGGAGAGATAAACTCCTCCCAGTTCTGTTCATGATCAGAGAGCCACGCATAGAATGCAGCAAGAGGCTCTTCAAGAAGCAGTACATCAGGCAGACCAGCCATACGGCAGGCCTCCAGAGTGAGCTCCTTTGCCGCCTGATCAAAAGAGGCTGGTACAGTTACCACAACTTGCTGCTGAGCCAGATGGCATCCCTTTTCGTGCTGCCATGCCTCAGCAATATGCTGAAGATATCTGGCAGAGGCCTCAACCGGAGAGACCTTGTTAATATCCTCTCCTGCACCCCAGGGAAGGATGGGGGCCTTGCGCTCTACACCTCCATGACACAGCCAACTCTTGGCTGAGGAGACCAGCCGACCAGGAACCCTGGAGCCCTGCTCACGGGCAAATGCCCCGACCACATACTCCCGCTCTTTATCCCAGGGCAGGGCAATGGCTCCCTTGTCCAGATCGAATTCTCCCGGCAGATAGAGAAAAGAGGGAAGGGTCTTCAATGCCTCCACCCTGCCGGGGGCAGACAACTGCGGGATATCCAGGGAAAGTATCCTGATTGCCCCGGCAGATGCATCATGAAGATCCACATATCCCACCGCTGAATTGGTGGTACCAAGGTCGATTCCAACTATATACCTATGCTTCATGGTCAAAAAATATAATGCATCATCAGAATCAAAACCACCCACAACTTGGGGACAGGCGAATTATTCAAGTTTCACCCACCCCTTGCCGATATTCCATTCAAACAGCCAACACACAGCCCATAAAAAGAGGTTGCCCAGATGCCCCGCATTCCACGCATGCTCATAACCGATGAACCAGCCGTTTATCATCTCATGTCCCGCACAGCACTGGATGGTTTTGTATTGCAGGATCAGGAGAAGACCTATCTTATGGATTTAATAATAAAAATGAGTCAGATATTTTTTGTTGAAGTCCTGGGCTTCTGTATCATGGGAAACCACTTTCATCTGCTTGTCAGGATGTTTCCCGGGGATCATTTCGATGATCAGGAAATATTGAAACGTTTTACCCT
>JALSKY010000273.1 GCA_026988585.1 Deltaproteobacteria bacterium | reverse complement strand
CCCAGATATAAAACCTGTAATGACTGATGAAAAACTGGAATCCTTCAGACAGAAATGGTCGAACCTGTCTGAATATATGCGGGAAATCAAACAGAGATTCTCAAGGTTTTATAACAAACAACATGAACGAAAGGGATATTTCTGGGGAGATCGTTTCAAAAGCGTCATTGTTGAAAATGGTGACACCCTTATAAATTGTCTGGCATACATTGACCTGAATCCAGTAAGGGCGGGCCTGTGCAAAAAGCCGGAGGAATACCGGTGGTGCTCGCTGGGGTATCACCACCTGGCAGAGAATAGCGACAACTTTCTTTCGCTGGATTTCGGCCTAACAGATCACAAGGCTCTTGATGAAAAGGGTCGATTGGAAAAATACAAACAATATCTATATGAGAAGGCAGGAATATCAGATGATGATGCAACTACTGTAAACAAACCTGAGACCTCGCGGCTACTGCAAAAATGCCGCTATTTCACAGACAGTGCTATAATCGGCACAAGAAAATTCGTTATCCAGAACTTCAAAAGGTTCAGAAATCACTTTTTCTGTAGAAACGATAAAAATCCCATCCCTATTTCAGGATTAAATGGAATCTTTTCTCTGAAACGGCTCTCCGAGTAGAATTCAGCAAATCAACAAACCGTCACCAAACTGACTCTGTGACTAAAAATGCCTGTTAGTACAAACCGTTATTCTTCCCGCAATAATTTCCTACAGTTTGCCAACCTGACAATACTGCTCACCCAAAAATATTTGATTAGATCGACTATAATGACTGACTAATTGGCTGAAGTTCAGCCAATTCCAGAGGCTGATCAAAAAATTAAATAATTCGCCTGTCCCTGTTACCGCTGTTACCGGTACCGGTTTGCAACCGGCAAAAAATATAACCGTTATCCAAATCGACCAGTAATGTAATCCTGGGTCTCCTTTTTGGAAGGATTGGTAAATATCTTATCCGTACTGTCAAACTCTATCAGTTCACCCAAATACATGAACGCCGTAAAATCAGAGACACGAGCAGCCTGCTGCATATTGTGCGTAACGATCAAGATCGTATAATCGCTTACAAGTTCATCGATTAGCTCCTCTACTTTAGCAGTTGATATGGGATCCAGGGCAGAACAGGGCTCATCCAATAATATAACCTCTGGCCTGACTGCGATAGCCCTTGCGATACACAACCGCTGCTGCTGACCACCAGACAGGGCTGTTCCTATCTGCTGCAACTTGTCTTGCACCTCACCCCACAGCGCTGCCTTTTTCAAGGCCCATTCAACACGTTCATCCATCTCACTTTTGGAGAGGTTCTCATACAACTTCACTCCAAATGCTATATTGTCATATACAGACATTGGGAATGGAGTAGGCTTCTGAAAGACCATCCCTACCTGGGCCCTCAAAAGATTAAGATCCTCCTTAGGATCCAGGATGTTCCTGCCGTCAAGAATGATCTCCCCTGTGGCATACTGTTTGGGATACAACTCATATATCCGGTTGAAGCATCTGATAAGAGTAGATTTACCGCACCCAGACGGCCCAATCATGGCAGTTACCTTACGCTCTGCAATGTCCATATTGATGGATTTCAAGGCATGAAAATTTCCATAATAGAAATCGAGATTCTTCACCTGAATTTTTAAAGGAAGTTCAGACAACTTCTTTGATGACGCCGCTCTCAAGCCACCTTCACTCACAACGGAAAACCCCTTGTCGCTCAACTGCTGTGTTTCGTTAGAACTCTTCTCTACCATTTTCTATCTTTTTGCCTCTCTTGTTATGAAGCGTCTATTTCGTCCGCAAAAATGTACGCACTATGATATTCAGAACCAGAACACTTATGGTAATGAGCAAGGCCCCGGCCCATGCGAGTTGCTGCCACTCCTCATAGGGACTCATTGCAAATTGAAAAATTACCACAGGAAGATTTGCAACAGGCTGGTTCAAGCTGGTAGTCCAAAACTGGTTATTAAGAGCAGTGAAGAGAAGAGGTGCTGTTTCACCACTTATCCTTGCGACTGCCAGGAGTATGCCTGTCAATATCCCTGCCTTGGCCGCCTTGTACACTATTGCCACTGTAACCTTCCATCTTGGCGCGCCTAAGGCACAGGCAGCCTCCCTCATGGTATTGGGCACCAATTTCAACATATCTTCAGTGGTCCTGACAATGATTGGTAATGCAATCAAGGCCAAGGCCAAAGAACCAGCCCATCCAGAAAAATGTCCCATTGGAACAACTACCACCTCATAAACGAAGACACCCAAGATGATGGAGGGTGCACTAAGGAGTACATCATTGACAAAACGTATAAGGGGAGCAACCTTGGATCTCAGGGCATATTCGGACAGAAAGGTCCCTGCCATCACTCCGACTGGCGCCCCGATAAGGATGCCCATAAACGTAATAATCAAACTGCCCACAATTGCGTTGGCAAGCCCGCCATCCGTTGCTCCGGGCGGAGGCGTAGGCTTAGTGAACACTGAAAGGTCCAGATACTGAAATCCGTGGCCAAACAGGGTTATAAGCAACCAGATCAGCCAGAACAGACCAAAGATGGTTGTCAGAATCGACAGGGTCAGGATGGTGTAGTTGAGGACCCTCCTCCTCTGATATAGGTGAACATTGATATTTTTGAGATTGCTCATGTACGAACCCCCTCTTTAAGGGTCAACCTCATCAACAGATACTTGGCAAATGCCAGGACCAGAAAGGTCAAAAAGAAAAGAATAAGCCCAAGAGCTATTAAAGAAGATGTGTAGATTTCACCTACTGCTTCTGTAAACTGGTTGGCAAGGCTGGAGGATATGGTATTTCCCGGCATCAACAACGATTTTTCAAGCCTGTCTGCGTTGCCAATAACAAAGGTTACTGCCATGGTTTCACCCAGGGCCCTTCCAAGCCCGAGCATGATTCCACCTACAACTCCTACCTTGGTGTAGGGAAGCACTATCTTTTTAATCACCTCCCAAGTGGTAGCGCCTATGCCATAGGCAGATTCCTTCAGTACCGGAGGCACCACCTCAAAGAGATCCCTAAATACGGATGCCATAAAGGGGATAACCATGATCCCCAGAATAATGCCAGCGGTCAAGACACCTATGCCAAGAGGAGGTCCTGAAAATAGCGGCCCGATGATCGGGCTGTTGCCCAGTGTCGCTGAGATCCATGGCTCTATGTGATCAGCAAAGAAAGGGGCGAAAACAAAAAGCCCCCACATACCATATATAATGGACGGAATAGCAGCGAGGAGCTCAATGGAAGTAGCAATTGGCTGTTTCAGCCAGCGCGGGCAAAGCTCTGTTATAAAAATTGCAATACCGAAACTTACAGGAACACCTATGAGCATCGCGATTATGGAGGTAACCAGGGTGCCATATATGGAGATCAAGGCACCAAATTCCTCAGTAACAGGATTCCATTTCGTGCTGGTAATGAAAGAAAAACCAAACTTTTTAAGAGCTGGCCAGGCACCGATAAAGAGTGCGAGCATTATTGCCAGAATTATTATCAGGACCAGGAATGCGCAAATCTTGGTTCCCCGAGAGAAGAACAGATCCAATACACGCCCCTTGGTTCCGGAACGAACCAGCATCTCTTTGCCCTGTACATCCATATTACCCATAATCGCAGCAACCCTTCCTGCCCATTAAATCCTGTTGATGATTTTCAAAAGAAAATTGCGGGCACCCCTGTTTATGGCCTGACCGCCTCTCTTTACAAAGACGGTTCAACCCAACAAAGGTGCCCTTGTATGACTCAGTTCTATTTTATTATAAGAAATAGATCAAATCCAGATTATGGCCAGATGGGATGTCCATTCTTGTCCTTTATCTGATCGGCCCAAGCCTTCTCCACCAGGTTCACAACACTTTCTGGCATGGGAACATAGTGCAGCTCTGCAGCCATATCCTGGCCATTCTTATAGCACCAGTCGAAGAAGGAGAGAACAGCCTTCCCAACCTCAGGCTTATCCTGAACCTTGTAAACCAGGATAAAGCTTGCGCCTGTTATTGGCCAGCTATCCTTGCCAGGCTGATCGGTCAGCACCATGTAAAAACCCTCTGCATGCTCCCAGTCAGCATTGGCAGCAGCAGCCTGGAAGGTCTTCATCTCAGGAGCAACATAGTTCCCGGCCTTGTTCTTCAGCAGTATGTAGGTCAGGTTGTTCTGCAGGGCATAGGCATACTCCACATAACCGATGCTTCCCTTGATCCTCTTGACATAGGAAGCAACACCCTCATTTCCCTTTCCGCCAATACCGGCAGGCCATGCAACAGCCTTGGCGTTTCCAACCTTCTCCTTCCACTCCTTGCTCACCTTTGAAAGGAAGTTGGTAAAGATCCAGGTAGTACCGGAGCCATCTGCGCGGTGTACCACAGTGATGGCCTTGTTTGGCAGTGAGAGGCCAGGATTCTCCGCCTTGATAGCAGGATCATTCCACTTGGTGATTTTGCCGAGGTAGATATCAACAAGGGTCTTGTTGCTTATCTTCAACTCCCCTGGCTTTACACCTTCAATGTTTACAACAGGCACTACACCGCCCATGATCATAGGGAACTGCATGAGACCCCACTTGTTCAGATCCGCAGGCTTCAGGGGGGCGTCAGATGCGCCAAAGTCAACTGTCTTGGCCTTGATCTGCTTGATACCACCACCGGAACCGATAGACTGATAGTTCAACTTTATGCCGGTAAGCTTGTAATAGGCATCAGCCCACTTGGCGTACACAGGATAAGGGAATGTAGCTCCGGCACCTGCTATCTCAGTGACCTTGCCTGCATGGCCATGTCCCATGCCCAGACCGAAGATGGCCAGGGCCAGTGTCAAAACGGTTACTGCAATTCTGTTTTTAATCATTACAACTGCCTCCTTTTCTTTTTTGAAACCTTTTTGCTTTGGATTAAAGACACTCCTTGATAGACAGTCGAGACTATAAACACCAATTATTAGGAAAATATTAGCGTTTGTTTAATTTTTCATTAAGGACACAATTCAAAAAGGGTTGAAAGGGTGCCTGAAAAATAGGGGGCAAGTATCTGGTTACCAACCTTA
>JALSKY010000272.1 GCA_026988585.1 Deltaproteobacteria bacterium | reverse complement strand
GGCCAGGGAGATCATAAGGTCCTATGACCAATTCATCACAAGAACCCTTTTCGACAAGGTTTCAGTGCGGTCTGGCCTTGACAGCCGGATATCAGGAATGGATCTCATCGAAGGGATCCTGAACGAGGTGGATGAAAATGGTCTGAACGGGGTTATGGATGAATTCTGGAACGCATGGGATGACCTGGCAAACAATGCCGAAGGTATGGCGGAACGCTCCACCCTGATCCAGAGGGCCACCCAACTGGTAGATGCCATCAGGGACAAATACAACTCCCTGGTTCAACTCTCCAAGGATGTGGATATAAATATATCTTCCAGCATAGATGATATAAACCGCATTACAGACCAGATTGCCGAACTCAACGTGCAAATCGTCTCCACAGAGGCCAGTGGTCACGTGGCATCGGATATGAGAGATCAACGGGATCAACTGGTACGGGAGCTCTCAAAACTGGTGGATATCCACTACTTTGAGACTGAGCGGGGCTCCTATACCATCATGGTGGGACAGGGCAGCCCTCTGGTTGAGGATGACCAGGCCTGGCATCTTGAATATGCAAGCGAGAAGATATACTGGCATGGACCAAATGGGCAGACAAACCTGATGAAGGATGAAGACCTGAAACATGGCGAGCTTGGTGGATGGATTGAGATAAAGAGGCTCATATCCCCAAATGATCCAACAGAGCTTGTGGGGTCTGCAGTGAACACCACTGGAGGCCAGGCCATTTCCAGCGCTACCCGGTGGGGTGATATAGATGGAGTGAGCGACAATCCGGCAGACAACACCAATACCTTCACCATAAATTTTTCAGGCACAGCTGCTGACGGATCCGCTGTTACCGGCACCTATTCAGGCAGCCTTTCAACCACAGTGGATGGGCTGCTGACCTCCATAGAGGCTGCATTTGCAGCACAGGGCAGCACGGTTGATGCCACCATTACAGAAGACGGCAGAATAAAGCTGGAGGATCAGAATCCCGGTTCGTTTCCCATCTCTTTTCAGATAGATTCCATATCCGGGGACATCCTGGGACTGGACCTGGGCAAATTCAACGGCTCCTATCCCCTGAACTACCTGGAGACCCTGAACACCATAGGCACCGAGCTGATAAAGATGGTAAACAGCCAGCACTCCCAGGGGGTTGGCCTGATTCCCATGACTGAAACTGCTGCTGCAAACCGGGTGGTAAATGCAGGAGAACCCATAAGTTCCAGGGCATCGGGCCTGGAGTTTTCATCCGAGGTCCAGGCCGGCACCTTTGAGATCTGGCTCTATGGCGCAGATGGACAGGTGATAGACAGAGACAGCACTACTCCAGGTATCAATGAACCCTTCACACTCTCCGTAAACTCAAATACTACTCTGCAAGATATTGCCAATACCATAGACGGACAGGATGGCCTGAGAGCAAACATCGTTGATGGGACACTAATTATCGGGCTGGATGGAGGAACTGTAAACGGGCAGGAAGTAACAGGCTTTGCCTTTGGAGCAGACAGTTCAAACGCCCTGATGGCCCTTGGGTTAAACAGCTTCTTTACAGGCACCAATGCTGCCACCATAGGGATCAATCAGGATATCCTCCTGGACAACAGGCTCATTGCTGCAGCCCAGGTGGAAAGCCCGGGGGTGGAAGATGCCCTTTCTGCGCCAGTAATGGATCCAGGCAGACCCTTTGACCTGGCCATTGCCGATGGCACTGCAACCATCACCATCCAGGGCCCCGGTGGCACAGTTACCCACAACTTGACTGTAAGCAGGGACAGCTCCTTACAGGACCTGCTGGATCATATCTCCGGTCTGACGGGAATCGAAAACGCCTCGATAGAGGAGGGCAAACTGCTAATAACTGTTGAGAGCGGCTATTCCATCACCGGAATAACAGATGGGGCAACCAATATCTGGGACTTTCTCGGCGCATCAAACCCTGGCACACCCACGGATGAAATCTCCGGCACGCTGCAAGTTGAAAGGATATTTGACAACATGAGCAGCTATGATACCGGCTTCTCAGCAGGAGATATCAGGATCAGGATATACAACCAGGATGGCACCCTTACGGATCACAATCTTTCCCTTGCTGCCGGAAGCGACCTGGAAGACCTGCGGCAGGCCATAGACAACTTAACCGGCCTGTCTGCCACCATCCAGGAGAACAGGCTCTACATAACAGCAGTAGGAGATACCAGCTCCTTTGCCATTGTAAACGATACCACCAATCTCTCTGACTACCTGCAAATCGCAACACCGGAAGGTGGCAGTCTGAATCCTGCCAACAACAAAAATGCCCTGGCCATAAGGGAGCTTCACAGAAAGCGGATTGCCGCCCTGGATGATGCCACCCTTCGGGAGGCATATCAGGGGCTCATAGGGGATGTAGGAATCCAGGCCAGGGGTTGGCAGATGAACTTCGAGTTTATGAATTCAGAGGTAAACCAGCTCCAGAGAAAACGGGATGATATCTCTGGTGTCTCCCTGGATCAGGAGATGTCAGACCTGATCAGGTTTCAGCACGCATATACTGCTGCAGCCAAGCTGATAAAGGCAGCGGACGAGATGCTCATGAGCTTGATCCAGGTGAAGTAACAGGATGATAACCATGCGATTTTAATGGAGGCACTCCAATGCGTGTTACAATGAACAGCCTGTATGATCAGATCAACACCGATCTTGGAAGACTGGTGGAGAAGCAGGCCGATATAAACAACTCCATAGCTTCAGGCAAGATCTACCGGAAGCCCTCTGATGCGCCGGTAAAACTAACCCATGCCCTTGGCGTCAGGAGCTCCATTGCCGAGACCGACCAGTATGGCCGAAATATCGTCTTTGCCCGTGGCTGGGTAAAGGCCACAGAGACCATTCTCCAGCAGGTGGAAGATCGGCTGATCAGGGCCAAGGAGCTGGCCATTCAGGGGGCAAATGATACCATGAACCGTGATGACAGGCGGGCCATAGCCATGGAGATCGAGACAATCATGGAGGAGGTAGTGGCCCTGGGAAACACGAGGCAGGCTGGCAGATATATTCTGGCCGGTTCCAGGACCACCGGCTTTGATGCAGGCGAATATCCCTTTGCGTTGGATCGGGACCTCAATGTCACCTACAATGGAAACCAGGAGGCAATTGCCGTGGGCACGGCCCCGGGACTGCAGCAAAAGATAAACATAGATGGGAAAACCGCCCTGGTCGAGTCAGGCACATTCAAGGCACTGAAGGATCTCCACGATGCCCTGATGCACAACAGCAACCCGGGCATACAGGCAGCAATGGGCCACATAGATCACGCTGCAGAGGAGATCTCCATCCATACCGCAAAGACCGGTGCAATGCAGAACACCCTGGACACCAAAGAGGCCATTGCAGATGAGTTGACCTTTACCAACAAGGAAAGGCTTGCGGATATAGAGGGGACAGATATCATAGAAGCGGCCAATGCCCTGAAGGCTGCTGAAACCGGATATCAGGCCGCTCTTGCATCTGCATCCAAGGTGATGAAGATGAGCCTTGTGGATTTCCTATGATGTTTCACTGAGTGTTCGGGCACCTGGCCAATAACGTAAACTGTTGGGGAAAGGGGTGCCTGTTGTGCTGATATTTACCAGAAAACCTGGCCAGAAGATACGAATCGGAAATGATATAGAGATCACGGTCCTGGATATCCAGGGCAGAAAGGTGCGTCTTGGCATCAAGGCCAGCCGGGACCTTCCGATTCACAGGGAAGAGGTGTTCCAGAGGATAAGGGAGGCAAATATCGAGGCCGCCGCCTCTGTTAACAATCTGGACGGTTTTGACGATATCGAAAAATAGAATAGAGCTGTTTTTCTCTTTGCCGTCCAAACAAGAAGATAAATGAGCAAAATGACATGAAGATAGAAACCAGCCGCTTTGGCACCATAGAGATAGATGAGGAGAAGCTGATAACCTTTCCCTCAGGGATTCCGGGATTCCCTAATGAAAAGAGATATGCGCTGCTGCCAGCCAGGGAAGACCTGCCCCTGTTCTGGTTACAGAATATAGAGAACCCCAACCTGGCCTTTCTTGCCACAGAACCCTTTCAGTATGGCCTGAATTATCACTTTGAGATACCGGAAAGTGCCGAACAGGAGCTTAAGATAGAAAAGGAGGATGATCTTCTCATACTGGTGTTCCTTACCTTCAGAAGGGAATCCGACACAACGGATCCTGCAGTAACAGCCAACCTCCTTGGCCCTGTTGTGATAAACTCCACTGCCCGCATTGGCAAACAGATTCTGCTGGACCCCTCCAGATATCCAGTGCGGTTCGACATGACTCCATTCTTCTCCAGGTCTCCAGAGCAAAAGGGAGAGAAGGCAGACGCCCGGATATAATTCCGGGAACAGCCTCCTGGCATCCATGTAAAAACTCTTTCACAACCAGGTTACACCTCTGCACACACCGGCCCAATCACAACTCTTGACTAATGTTTGCATCCTAACTATTATCTCTATTATGAGAACAGGCTCAAAAGTTCTAACGTGCCGGTCACACAAAAGCCCTTTCACACAAGGAGGTCCAAGAGATGAAGATCAAAATGTTATTGCTATGTTGTCTCGGGGTGCTGCTTTCTTGGGGTATTGCCATGGCCGTACCTACTGAGATAACAATCATGGTCAAGACCAAGGATGCCAAGTTCCTTGGTAGCAGCATGGGCGGGGCCCTCATCACCATCAGGGATGCCCACACCGGAGAGTTGCTGGCCAAAGGTGTAACCTCTGGAAGCACAGGTAATACCGAGGTGATAATGCAGAGCCCCCATCCAAGGGGTGCAGTCCTGTCTGATGAGAAATCAGGCAAGTTCAAGGCTACCATTGATATTGATGAACCGACTCTCGTAGAGGTTACTGCTTACGGTCCTCTTGCCCAGATACAGGCAGCCAACCGGGCATCGGTAACCCAATGGGTCGTTCCCGGAAAGAACATTACAGGCGGAGATGCCTGGATCATGGAACTGCCAGGCTTTGTGGTGGATATCCTGGATCCCCCCACCCATGTAAAACTCAAAGGGGCTCCCCAGGAGGTTCTCATCAGGGCAAATATCACCATGATGTGAGGCTGCCCTGTTGCGCCAGGTGGCGTATGGGACAGCTCCAAGTTTGAGATCAAGGGAATCGTAAAAAGAAACGGCAAAAAGATCGGGGAGATTCCCCTGGAATATGCCGGACAAAAAAGCCAGTTCAAAGGTACGGTTAAGGCAGACACCAAGGGAGTATATGAAGTTACTGTTTATGCCTTTGATCCTGGAAATGGCAACACAGGTATAGACAAGGTAACATTCATTGTAAAATAGGCGAGACACCATCTAAGAAAAACAAGGGGGTTGACCGGCAGCTTTTCAGGCTGGACATCACCAGGCAACGCCTGTATGTCCGGCCATTTTTTTAATGGAGATAGAGAATAAACAGGAGCAGGGCTATGAGGAAAAGCCAGAAAACTATGGCCCGAGCAGCAGCCCTTTTGGCATAGGTTTCCTTCCACCATCTACCGGGCCTTATGCCATAAAAACGGAAGGTGATTATTCCAGCCAGATTGATACAGATCACATTGACCAGGGCCAAGGCCAGTGCCCCGCCTCCTTCCGACATATAACCGCCTCCCATGAGCAGTCCTGCTGTAACAAGGGGAGGCATAAGGGCCACGGCTACCATAACCCCGATGAGGGAGAGATGCCCGCTGCTGAGCATGGCAATCACCCCTGCGACACCAGAGGAAAATGCCAAAACCATATCGCTGGGCACCACTGCAGTCCTTTTGACAATTGCCGGGATCTCAGGTGATGGATGGAGGACCATGCCTATGAGCAGCCCTGTGATTATTGCCAGGGCCACACCTGCACCAACAACTGCTGCTGCCCGGCCAAGAAGCCGATTGTCCCCAAGGGTGCTGCCAAGGCTAAGTGCCATATTCGGGAGCAGCAGGGGAGCCAGCACCATTGCACCAATGATTATTGCAGTATCACTCCGGACCAGGCCAATGGCAGCAATGACCGCAGAGAGAACCACCATCAGGACAAAATCCCATGATACTGCAGTGCCCTGCTCTATAATGGAAAGGAGTTCCTGCCTGCTGATCCTGCCTACAAGACCGGAATTGTTCTCAGCCTGTTCGTCGCCACCTTTTTCTGACTGCAGGGAACGCTCTTCCCCGCCTCCCTTTTGCTCCCCATCACTGGCAGGTACGCAGGCATCCACGCCAATGAGGATCGCTTTTGCCCCTGGCAGAGCAGAAAGATAGCCAGACAGGATATCGAGTATCTGCTCCACAGAACCTGAATCCGCCAGGATCAGAACACGGGCATTGTGATCCTCCCCCTTGACCCACCAGAAATCCTGGAGTTCAAACCCGTGCAACAGTTCCCGGATATCCTCGGCCCTCCCCCCGGGAAGCGTTATTTCTATTAACTTGGCTGACATTTATAGCATCATCTATCCTTGGGGACCTTCACCAGTATCTCTATGGTCTCAGCATTCCTGGTCCCCTTCAGGGAATCCACAAGCCCGGCAACTGCTCCGGCTATGGCCTGCTGAACAAAGAATTTCAGCGGAATTGGTGTGCCATTCACCAGAAGTGAGGCTGCAGGCTTGTCCATGTCCTTGAGAATATATCGTTTTTCTATGAAGGAGGTGAGCTCCTTTACCTCGCCTGGTCGAAAGACTCTTGTACCAGGGGCATCTTTTTCACTGACCACAGCCACCACATTTCCTGCCTCCCTGTAAAGGGATGGCATCTCTTCCTGCTTTACCACCTCTATCTTGTCCACACCCACTGTATCCTTGAAACCTTCACCTATCACCAGATGGGCATCAGGAAAAAAACGGTGTGCCAGGGCCTTGAGAGACATCCTGGTGCCACCCTCCATAAGCACCAATTGATCAGGGGCCACCAGTGCCACCGAATCTGCTCCAGCCTCTTTGAGTCTGAAAGTATCGGTATCAGGCCGGTCAAACTCTATACCTGAATGGCTGCTGGATTTCAGCACAGCGATCCTCCAGCCCCTGGCCTTCAACTCCTTTACAACCCTGGTCAACAGTGTGGTCTTCCCGGAATTGTGCCATCCTATAAATGTTATAACCTGTGCCATAATCCTCCCTCATTTCAACAAAATTCCATACAAAAAGACACCTGGCAGCAGCACAAAAAAAGCGACCAGGAGAATCATTGCCTGGCCGCTTAAATCCTAACAGATAAATATGAAGATATCTGCTGTGCTACTCCTTGAACTTGTAACAACTATGCAGGATCTGAACCTCTTCCTTGGCCTTCATACCTGTAATCATGCTGCCCAGGCTGCCCTTGATGGCAAAGACAGTTAGATATACATGGACCATGAAGATTGCCACCAGGGCTACGCCGAGATAACTGTGGATCAGCACGTAGAGTCTCAGATCGGGATTCGGAAGCCCCATGGTATA
>JALSKY010000271.1 GCA_026988585.1 Deltaproteobacteria bacterium | reverse complement strand
TGATCTGTCAATTCGCTTGAGAGCCATATCCTTTCCTCCTCTTTGTATGAAATGATCTTACGATAGACAACAACCGGCCCTTGCTGTTAAAAAAATAAGTATGGAAAGATGAAAGGAAAGGGTTAAATGGATAAAAATAGGGGAAAAGGATAGAGAAACTCTGGAGGAGAGCTGGTGTTAAAACCCGGGATTTTTGGTTTTAATATTGCTTGTACCAGATAAGTGGCCAGATGAATGGCTGGTGCCGAGGGGCGGAATCGAACCACCGACACGGGGATTTTCAGTCCCCTGCTCTACCGACTGAGCTACCTCGGCATGCCTGCCGTAAACGGTCCACAATTATTAGTTGCAACTGCCTCAGTTGTCAAGAGAAGTTTTGGGTATTCTGTTATAAAAATCCGCTTCAGAGAGCAGGGCTCCTGCTACCTCCAGGGTGAGAAATCTGCGGGACAGGCGCCATCTCCAATTGCCATCCCGCATGGAAGGTGTATTCATCCTGCAATCATCTCCAAATCCCAGAACGTCCTGCATCGGGACCATGGCTATCCGTGCCACTGAGGAGTAGGCCAGCCTGATCAGATCCCAGTGGATTCTGCTGCCATCGCTGTTGGCGTATCTTTTTGCCCTGTCCTTCGCCCACTGGCTTACGGTCGGATCCATAAACCATCCCACTGCAGTAGAGTTATCATGGGTGCCTGTATATACAACAAAATTGCTGTTTTCGAAGTTGTGGGGCAGGTAGAGATTTTTCGAATCGGAATCAAAAGCAAAGAGCAGAACCTTCATCCCGGGAAAGCCAAGGCCTTCTCTGAGGCTCTGGACCTCGGGAGTGATGGTGCCAAGGTCTTCAGCGATTATCTCAATCTCTTCTATAGCCGGTTGCATTGCCTTGAAAAACTGTTTTCCAGGCCCTTTTACCCATTTTCCATTGATGGCGGTCTCCTCGCTGGCAGGGATCTTCCAGTAGGACTCAAATCCCCTGAAATGGTCTATGCGCACAGCGTCCACCAGCTGTTTGAGCCGCTTGAACCTATCTGTCCACCAGTGATACAGGGCTTTGTTGGGTCTTCCGGAGACCTTCCACCTGTAGAGAGGATTACCCCATCGCTGTCCTGTCTTGCTGAAGTAGTCAGGGGGGACTCCGGCAATGAATCTGGGCTGCCGGGTCTTGGGATGGAGGTCGAAGGCCTCCTGATTGGCCCATACGTCTGCGCTGTCCGGCGATACATAGATAGGCATATCACCAAAAAGTCTGATGCCAAGGCCTGTGGCCTTTTCCCTCAGTTCCTGCCACTGTATATTGAACACAACCTGACAGAATAGATGGAAGAGTATCTCTTCTCTCAGCTCTTCCTGGACCTGGGCCATGGCCCTGTCCTCTCTTGCTGCTATCTTCTCTGGCCACTCATACCAGGCCTTCTCCTGGAATTTCTCCTTCAGGGCCATGAAAAGGGCGTAGTCATGAACCCAGCCATTCTCCTGGAGAAGATTTTCAACCTGTTCAGCCCACCCCTCAGTTTGCCAGAGTTTACTGTTTCTGGCCTTGTTGAAGGCCATTTTCAGCAGGCGAAGCTGATATGTTGAGACTTGGGGATAATCTACACTGTACTCAGAAAAGGCAGGTGGCTCAGGAATTTCATTCTTTTTTAATAATCCTCCCCTGATCAGTCCATTTATGTCAATGAAGAGGGGATTTCCTGCCAGGGCTGAAGGGCTCATGTACGGGGAGTTGCCATAGGCCGGAGATATTGGCCCAAGTGGCAGAAACTGCCAGTAGGTCTGTCCGGCCTCTTTGAGAAAAGAGAGGAAATTGTGGGCCTCCTGGCCAATCTGTCCGATACCGAAATCTCCAGGAAGGGAGGATATATGCAGGAGTATGCCTGCAGATCTGTCCATATAAGTTTTAAGGTCTTTTTTTTTCATGCCCGTTGATTTATCGATTTGATCTGTTTTCAGCAAGCAAGGCATGAAAAGCCTTGTGGTGCTGCTGGCGTTATGGGTTGAAATGTAAAGAATTGCTTCTCTAAGGCCATGTGTTACTGCTTTCCGGCCTTATCTTCGCTGGTTGATCCAAGAGTGATGACTGAAGCAGAATCATCAGCGGTACCGGTATGGTTGCCTTCTTTGTCCTGTTTTTCAGTCAGGCTTTTAACCTTTTTTTCCGCCTGTTCCAAAAGTTGATTGCAATATCGTGAGAGCTTTACACCCTGCTCAAAGGTGCTCAGGGCCTTTTCCAGAGGCATCTCTTTTTTTTCAAGATTTTCCACTATCTTTTCCAGCTCCTTCAGGGCTGTCTCAAATTTCATTCCCTTTTTCATGGCAATTTCCTGTTCTCTTTGTGATCCTGTTTCCGCAACTAATGATCTCATTCTCCGTGATGATATAATCCATCAACTCATCGTGGGGTGCAAGAGGTATTGTCTCTTTTACCTGGAAGCTGAAGGCCAGGGCTATTCTCACGGCTTGGGGAGCCTCCATGGATAGGAATCTGTCATAATATCCTCCTCCATACCCATATCTGCCACATTCTCTGGAAAAAACGCTGCCGGGCACGGCTATCAGATCCAAAATGGCAGGATCGACACGCTGGCACCTGGCGGGATTTGGCTCAAGAATGCCATATGCCCCTGGAATGAGTTGGTCGGCATCTTCTACTCTGTAAATTTCCAGCCGTTTTTCATCAATTTTGGTAACCGGAGCGTATAGGTATCCCTTATCGGAAAGGATCCTCTGCAGGAGCTTCCATGTGCAAACTTCGCTTCGATAAGAAATATAGAGCATTATCTCCTGTTTTCTCCGGTACAGGGGAAGCGATATAAAATGTCTGGTGATGGCAGCACTTCGGCTCAGAATTTCATCCTTGGAAAGTCTATCTCTCAGTGTGAGGATTTCAGATCTCAGTTGTTGGGAAGGTGATGGGTTCATCCTGATAAAAACGGGGCCGATGGCCAGCGCGCTTCATGAAGAAAAAGGAGTATCTTTGCTATGATCATAGAGTTCAAATACTGTTTGGAGAGTAAAATATCTTCATGCAGGAGGATTTTTTATGTTTTTCCTTTGACCATACAGGACGGCATTTGGAGTCTCTTAGGGGGATGGATCGGCCTGATGGCAGGGTCTTGAGAGATCGGGCAACTATATAGATCGCTCCGTCATTGCCATAAAATTTGGATCCTACTACCTGGATTTCAGTCCCTTTTGGGAGTTTCAGGTTTAGCCGGTCTATGAACCATTGAGGTGCTGTTATGATATAGAGCACTCTTCCTCTGGATTCTATCTCTAAGCAATTTAATCCTCTGAAGGTAAAGGATTTTGGATGTTTGACAACACCATGAACTACTACTTCAGTATTTTCATCATAAAAGGTGCCCTTTGAGGCAGATGCACTGTTGCTCAAGGTTGCCAGGAGAATGGAGGTTAGTAGCAGCATCATTAATGCAGTTCTTCCATGGCTATGTTGCAGACTATGTCTAAAGGAGAGATGGGCTGGGAGGGGTGATTCATTGGAGAGGGAGAGATGGCCAGAGTTATACAAATTCAGGTCATCCACAGTGTCGGCTGTTTTTCCATCTACTGGCATGGTAACCACAGGCAAAGCTCCTATATTGAATACAGCTTATTGATAGTTTTTCCCTCTTTTAAGCATGAACCGTGCCTTTTGCAATAAAAAAAGAGAGATTCCAAAGATGGGTTTGATATGGAGACCCTTATATCAGATAACTACGGGCCGGATTGTGCCATCTCTCTACCCTTTGCAATGTGATTGATTCTCTTGAGGGGGTATTTTTTATTTAAGATGTTGGCAAAAAGTTAAAAATAATCGGATAGTTGTTGCACAATTGCTTATGTAACAGCTGGTTCTCTGCCTATGTCATCCTGGCAGTTCGTCAGTTGAGATATAACTAATAATTGTTTTATCATGGGTTGAAAATCCTTTAGAGATAGATGGTATTATTGTAGTGCAAAATTTGCACATAGTGCAATTTTTGCGCTATCAGGCAGTGCAATTTTTGCGTTGCTGCTGGATTTAATGGCATAATCTAAGCTGGAAACTGAGGGGAGAGTTCTGGTCTGTAATGAATCATTATTACTGTCAGTGCCATTGCTTGTGTGACGTTTTATCTGTTAAAACAATAGGTTGGTTTTATATTTGCGGTGGCGGCAAAGATGCGTAGTATATCAGGTATTCAATCGAAAAAAGAAGGCCTTCATAGAGAAGGCCTTCGGGGAGAGGAGGGTTTTTTGGGAGGGATAGGGAGTTTGCTATCCTTTTCGTTCTGTTTGTAGTTAATCTTGCATAACCTGTGCCAACTCTGTTCTCTGTTGGAGGGGGAGAGAAAATATCCTGTATGTTGTTAGGGATATCAATGTGTTATGTCCTGCCAATGACTTATTTTGTTCAAAAGGGGGTATCATTAAAACATTCAATCTTGTGTCATCTGAAAACATACAAAAAAGAAGGCCTTCATAGAGAAGGCCTTCGGGGAGAGGAGGGTTTGGGAAGGATTAGGGAGTTTGCTATTTTTTTCGTTCTGTTTATGTTTAGCCATGCATAACCTGTGCCAACCGATAGGTGTCCTGTTGCTATATATGATCTATGGACATTCGGGTGGATTGACAGAGCAGAAAGCCAGGCTCATGATTCATGCTGTTTTGGTATGGCATATTTTTTTAATTTATATTGGAGGGTTCTAAGCGATATACCCAGGATTTCAGCAGTCTTCTTTCTGTGCCCCCTGGTCTCCTTCAAGGTGCGCTCTATCGCCTCCTTTTCGATATCCTCAAGGCTTTTCAATTCTGCCGGCCTTATATCTGAATATCTCTCTGTTTCTTCTGTGCCATTCTGTTCCTCTTTCATGAAAGCGAGTTTTTCCGGGCCAATCACTCTTTCATCAGGAGCTGAGAGAATTATGGCCCTCTCTATGGTGTTGAACATCTCCCTGATGTTCCCGGGCCAGCCATAGTTTCTGATCTTTTCCATGGCCTCAGAAGAGATCCCCTCAATATGTTTGCCGGTTTTGCTGCATATTGTACGGACCAGATGGGTTGCTATCTGTTCGATTCCTTCTTTTCTCTCCCTGAGCGGCGGAAGGTGTATGGGAAAGACACTTAAGCGATAGAACAGGTCTTCCCTGAACATCTTTTGATCTATCCGCTCCTGGAGATTCTGGTTAGTGGCTGCAATGATTCTGGCATTGGTGGTGATGGTGCTGGTGCCTCCTACCCGTTCAAAGGCCTTTTCCTGGAGGACCCGAAGCAATTTGGCCTGGGAAGCAAGGGGCATCTCTCCTATCTCGTCGAGGAAGATTGTCCCATCCTGTGCAAGTTCGAATTTCCCCCGTTTTGTCTTTACAGCCCCGGTAAAGGCACCCTTTTCATGGCCAAAAAGCTCACTTTCAATAAGTGTTTCCGGCATGGCAGCGCAATTCAATTCTACGAATGCCCCTTTCTTGCCACTGAGCTGATGTATCACCTTGGCTATAAGGCTTTTCCCTGTGCCGCTCTCTCCAAGAAGCAACACCGTTGCATCGGTAGTTGCTACCTGCTGTACCTGTTTCCATACATCTTCCATTCCTGCAAAGACCACATTGGTGGGAGGAAGACCATGGGTGAGTTGCTCCTGCCACAATGTATTTGTGGCCAGGAGCTGTTGCCTTTCCACGACCTTTTTCACTGCCATGCGCAGTTCTTCAGGATCCTTGAGGGGTTTTATGAGATAGTCAATGGCCCCTCCCTTCATGGCAGCTACCGCATTTTCCACTGAACCAAAGGCAGTGAGTATTATCACATCACAATGGCTGTCCCTGTCCTTGATCTCCTTCATGAGTTCAATGCCGTTCATGCCAGGCATTTTGAGATCGCTGATTACCAGGTTGGGTGAGAACTCCTTGAAGATGACCAGGGCCTCTTCACCATTATATGCTCCTCTGACACTGTATCCCTCCTTCTTTAGGATTCGGGTAAGTAGGAGTACCAGGGGCTGTTCATCATCCACCACGAGAACTCTGAAGTCTGAGTTGCTGTTTTTCATATCTTAATCCCTCTGTTTTGGTGCAGGATTAATATTCCTTGATACTATTTTACTGTTTCTAAATTAGTGGTCATATCTTATGCTATCAACTGCTATGAAGTGTCTTTTTCTTATAAATCCGGTTTCCGGGGCCAGAGAGGGCAGAAAACTAATGGAGGCACTGCAGCTCTGGTCGCTTCCAGGGATAATTGTTACTGCTGTACTCATTGAGCCGAGACGGCTCTTTGCACAGGTCCACTCTCTCGTGCAGGACAAGGATGTTGTAGTGATTGCAGGTGGAGATGGTGCCATCAGTATGGTGTTTTCCGCATTGGCCGATCTGGCAAAACCTCCTCCAGTAGCCTTGGTGCCCCTTGGCACAGGTAATGATATGGCCCGGAGTTCAGGCTGGCTTGATATCTGGCAGTCAGGAGGACTGGATCTCTTTTTTCCTGCACTCAAGGAGGCAGTTGCCAGGGAGATAGATCTCTGGCATGCCCAAGTTTACTCAGGTCATGGGGATTTGTTGAGTAACAACCGTTTCATTGCCTATCTCGGTTTTGGGCTGGATGCCTCTATATGTGAGGAGATGATCCGTATCAAGGAGAGAGTTTGCGGGGCCATGGCCTCAAGGCAGTGTACCCGGTTGTCCTACTTGCTGGCTGGGCTGAAACATATGGTGTGTCACAAGGTGTTCAGTGCCAGTATATCTGTCAGGTTTGCCGGACAGGATGCGGGTAACACCATGCAGACCCAAGATCCGGATTTTAGAGGGACATCTCTCATCTTCTCCAACATCAGTTCCTATGCCGGGGGCAGCCTTCTGCCCGGAAAGGGTGATTTCTCTGACAGTGCCCTGGAGTTCTACAGATATAGAGGGAATTTAGGATTTGTTCTTGCCGTGCTTACAGGACGCCTGCGTAAGAGTCGTCAGGAATCTATCAATCGTTATTCCTTATCTATGGCCAGGATTGAGCTGAAGAATTCAGTGACCTTTCAGGCAGACGGAGAGTTTCTTGGAACTCTCCCGAAGAATAGCATCATAGATATCGATCTTTTCAGAAAATTGCCATTTCTTGTACCTCCTGATGATTTCTATGTGAAACAGCGTCTCTTTAAGCCAGTTTACAGACGGTTCTATGGTTTTTTCCCTGCATGTCCCGAGGAATCCTGCTGTCAACAGGGCCGGTAGATTTTTTCTTGATTTCCCAATCTCTTTTTTCGATAAGAGATAAGAAGTAAGATTCTTGGCCCCGGGTTTCCCTTCCTGCGTTTTCGTATGAATATGCAGAATGGAAAGAGATGTACAGATAATATTAAACTTGGTTTTGGTGGATGATATGATTATTGAACGCCGCAGGTCACCACGATTCCATATGGCACTTCCTGTTTATTTTGCTTCCCTTGAAAGACGGGGTGTTACCAGGGATCTCTCTCTTGAAGGATGTTTTGTAGAGGTAGAACAGGTGCCTGGTGAGGGATTTGTAGAGGATCTGTT
>JALSKY010000270.1 GCA_026988585.1 Deltaproteobacteria bacterium | reverse complement strand
TCCATCATCACTCCTTCCATTGGGTGGAGGAACTTGATGTCAAGTTGGACAGATTTCTGCTTGTCGTTGTTGTCGATTATCGGATCTGAAGGGATGATCATACCGAAATGGGCAAGTGCAGGAGAAACGGAGATAAAAAGAAGAAAGAAGGCAAGAAGCATGCTGGATCTGACACAGAGAGAGGATTTCATTCCGGCACATCTCATGAGATAATTTTTGAGGTGGTTTTCATAAAACTTTTTGACCATTTTTTATCTCCTTCGTGTTACTGAATTAAATTTATGGCGAATGTATTTCTGAAATGCTCTATTGTCAAGGCAAAAACTAAAAATAATGATTGGATGAGATCCGGAAAAGAATCAAACCGGGTGAAACATCACAGTGAACTTTTCTTGCTGACCGGTTGAAATGGGGTATTCTTCACCCTTCTTGAAGGGGGTTGGGGGGTTGAGTTGTTTGAAAAGCTATGAAGTGGGGCGGGAATTTAACCGAATTTTATTGTGTTATATCCGTCATCCCGGGGAAGTAAAGATATGATAGCGTTCAGTACTGCCCCGGGGAGATTTTTGGGAATGGTTGTAGTTCCGTGGGTTGATCCTGGGAGTGTGGCTATCTCGCACCCATTATAGGTCCCCTTTTTCTTCCCTTTCTGCCTGCCATAGGGCATCTTCTGTGGCAGAGCTTACATACGACTTCATGACTTATAATCTTTCCTGTCTTTATGCAAAGGGATGGTTTATGCTCTTTCATGATCCTCTCCTTTCATTGAATAAAAATATAACTTCCATCAGAATCCCCCCTCATCCTGAAGTTCATCAGGGGGCCTGGCAGCATCAACATCTGCCTCTGCTGCCAGGCTGTTTGGGTGGGGAGGAGAATCCATCAGTAAACTTGTTCTCTTTTTCTGGTGATACCGTGCAGCTACTACAGTTACTGCTACAGATTGATTCGTCACATCTCAGTGAGTTGATTCTTGACCACTTTTTGAAGGAATTAAAAATTTGTTTTCCTACATAGAACATGGCCCAAACCAACACAAAAACTATTGTTATTTTTTCTACCATTTTTATCTTATTTAGCTCTTTGTTCAAATATGAGACAGGTTGTACTAAAAGTCAAGCACAATTTTTCTCCTGTTTTGATTTTGAGGCAGTGAGACTATCCCGTTCAGGAACCTGATTCCCACCACTTGAGGAGACCAAGCTCAAAGGGATGGGCCAGTTCCTTCCTGTAGGGATAACATCTTACTGAGAAACCAATCTGGCCACTTGAGAGACAGAGGAGATTGCCCTTGAAGAGGTATCCCAGCTCGGAGGTCTCACCAGTGGATATCAATGGCAAGGGATGTCCCTCTTCAATGGTGCCCTTGTCATCCAGATGGCCAATGTAGGCATCCACCCTGACCTCATCAGGAGAGAGGTCGCCGAGCTGTACATACACATGTATGGGAAGCCTGTCTCCCACCTTGGGGGCCTTTTTGTCAGGGAGCTCCACGTCAGTGATCTTGACCTGGTGCCACAGTTCAAATACCCGTTTTTTCCATGCAGCAATTTCTCTCGCCTCACACCAGCCATCTTTCTGGCAGGCAAGCCAACGTTTGGAATTTGGCAGATAGAACTTGGTACTGTATTCCTCCACCATTCGGTTGGTGTTGAAAAAGGGACAGATGGATTGAATGGAGTTTTTGATCATCTCTACCCAACCGGATGGAATGCCGTGCTGAGTCCTGTCATAAAATAGAGGGACTACAGTATTTTCCAGCAACTCATAGAGGAGCCGGCTCTCAACTTCATCCTGATAATTGGGATCATCATACTCCTCGCCAGCGCCGATAGCCCAGCCATTGTTACCGTTGAATCCCTCTACCCACCATCCATCCAGGATGCTCAGGTTGAGCCCGCCATTGGCAGTCACCTTCATTCCACTGGTGCCGCTGGCCTCATTAGGACGTCTTGGGGTGTTTAGCCAGACATCAACCCCCTGGACCAGATAGCGTGCCACCTCTATGTCATAATTTTCTATGAACACTATGTGGTTTCTCAGTTCCGGCCGGTTTGCCATCTGCACCACCTTCTGGATTAGTGCCTTGCCCTCCCTGTCCTTGGGATGGGCCTTGCCACTGAAGATGATCTGTACAGGCCTCTGGGGATTGGTCAATATCCTTGTGAGTCTTTCAGGATCCTTGAACAGCAGAGTGGCCCTTTTATAGGTGGCAAACCTCCTGGCAAAACCGATAGTTAAGGCCTCGGGATCAAGGACCTCATCAGCGGCCTTGAGCTGATATCGCGGTGCTCCCTTGTTCTGGAGCTGTTTCTTTAGTCTGTGCCTGGAAAAGGAGATTAGCCTTTCCCTGAGTCTCTCCCTGCTCCTCCAAAGCTCGAAGTCTGCAATATGGCGGACCCGTTTCCAGATGTTGTGGTTGGTTGGTTCATCGATCCAGCGGGAGCCGAGATAGCGCTCATACAGGCGCGCCATCTCTCTGGAAAGCCAGCCAAGGGTATGAATACCATTGGTTACATGGGTTATAGGCACCTCATGCTTGGGAATCTGGGGCCATATTTCAGCCCACATGTTTCTGGAGACCTCGCCATGAAGTTTGCTTACTCCATTGGTTTGAGATGCCATCTTGATGGCAAGGACTGCCATACAGAAGGTCTCGTTACGATCCCCGGGATGTATCCTGCCATAATCAAGAAACTGTTCCATGCTGATACCCATCTCACCAACTGCTTCCCCAAAGTAACGCCTTATGAGATCCTCCGGGAACCTGTCTATGCCAGCAGGTACAGGAGTATGGGTGGTAAATACGCTGGTGGCCCTGACCGCCTCCAATGCCTCGTCAAAGGAAAGCCCTGCATCTTTTGTCAGTTGTATCAGCCTCTCCACGGCCATGAACGCCGAATGTCCCTCGTTCATATGGCATACAGCAGGATTTTCTCCGAGCTGTTTGAGCATCCTTATTCCGCCACGTCCCAGGACTATCTCCTGCTGGAGCCTGGTCTCTATGCTGCCACCGTAAAGATGGGCTGTGATCTGCCTGTCTGATTCAGAGTTCAGGGGGACATCGGTATCAAGCATGTAGATCCTGACCCTGCCAACAGTGATCTCCCATACCTTGCAGAAAACAGTTCGGTCATCCATCTTGACATCTATTATGACCGGATTCCCCTTTCCATCCTTGACAGGAGAGATAGGCATGTTGTGAAAGTCGTTGGTGGGATAGGTTTCCAGCTGCCATCCGTCCGGGTTGAGATACTGCTGAAAATACCCATGTTTGTAGAGAAGACCTATACCCCTGAGAGGAAGCCCGAGATCACTGGCAGATTTCATGTGATCCCCTGCCAGTATGCCAAGGCCGCCTGAATAGAGCGGCAGACTCTCATGAAGGCCAAACTCAGCACTGAAATAGGCTATGACCTTGCCGTCACCGTCATTGCTTATCTTTTTGTACCATGTCTGTGCGTTCAGATAGCGCTCCAATTCCTGGATGACTGTCTCCATCCTGGCCAGGAAGACCTCATCCCGCTCCAGCTCTTCCAGCCTGGGCTGCTCAATGGAACCCAGCATTGCAATGGGATTGTGGCCGGTCTTGTCCCAGAGCTCAGCATCCATATCCTTGAACAGGTATATGGCCTCAGGGGTCCAGGACCACCAAAGATTCCTGGCCAGCCTGAGAAGAGGCTGCAGGCTTTCAGGCAGATTCGGTGTAATGGTTATGGTCTTTATGAGGGGCATCTTGTTCAGCTCCTTTTGAATAATCAGGGAATTGAATTATAGGCTGGTGTGGCCCGTAAACTATCTACTGCCATCGCACCAGGAGAGGCAGAGAACCTTTTCTATTATACGGAAGAACTCACCAAAAGGAACACTCTTTTTTCAACCTTGCAGCAGGCAATGATAGACAGCAGAAAAACAGGCGCGGATCAAGACAGTACCTTATCCGGTTATTGGAGTATTTTCAGCTCATTTTTCTCCTGGTCGAGATCCACCAATATGCTGGAACCGGGCTTTACTCCCTGAAACAGTATGGCATCGGCAACTGGATCCTTTATCTTTTCCTGGATAAGCCTCGCAAGGGGTCTGGCACCGAATTCCGGTGAATAGCCGCGTTCAGCCAGCCATTTGATTGCAGGATCGGTCAATTCCAGTGTTATCCGTTTCTCCTTGAGCTGCTGCTCAAGCTCTTTAACAAGTTTCAGCACAATGAGTTCCATGACCTGCGATGATAGGGCCTGAAAGGTGACTGTAGCATCAAGCCGGTTTCGGAATTCAGGTGTGAAGAGCCTCTTGACCGCAGCTTCACCTAACCGTTCTCTATGGGTGCTGTTGTTGCTTGTTCCAAAGCCTATCCCTGTTGCCTCCATCTCCCTGGCCCCAACATTGGAGGTCATTATCAGGATCACATGCCTGAAATCTGCGGTGCGACCTGTATTGTCTGTAAGACGGGCATAATCCATGACCTGCAAGAGAATATTGAACAGATCCGGATGGGCCTTTTCAATCTCATCCAGAAGTAGAATGGCATAGGGATGTTTTCTTATGGCTTCGGTCAATAAACCTCCCTGATCAAAGCCTACATAGCCAGGTGGAGAGCCGATAAGCCTGGCGACCGCGTGTTTTTCCATATATTCGCTCATGTCGAATCGAATGAATTCTACGCCCAGGATCTCTGCAGCCCGGCGTGCCAGCTCAGTCTTTCCCACACCAGTAGGGCCAGTGAAAAGAAAGGAACCTATGGGCTTGTCCGGCGGGTTTATACCAGCTCTTGCACGCTTGATGGCCTTGGTCAGGATCTCTATCGCCTTTTCCTGCCCAAATACCATCTGCTTTAGCCTATGTTCCAGCTCCTCCAAGGCTGATATATCGGCTTTGTTCAGGTTGCGTGCAGGAATATTGGCCATCTTAGCCACTACATCTTCTACATGCCTGACAGTGATTGTTCTGACTTTGTCGGTGGATGGGTTTCTGAGCCTGCTAAGGGCAGCAGCCTCGTCGATCACGTCGATGGCCTTGTCTGGCAGACAACGATCGTTAATATATCTCGCAGAGAGTTCAGCAGCTGCCTTTATGGCCTTTGCAGTATATTTTACCCTGTGATGATCCTGATAATAGGATTTGAGACCTTCCAGTATCTTGATTGTCTCCTGCACTGTTGGTTCCCTGAGCTCAATCTTCTGAAAACGCCTGGACAGGGCACGGTCCTTTTCAAAATAGTTTCTGTATTCCTCATAGGTTGTGGAACCTATACATCTGATTTCACCAGATGTCAGCACTGGTTTGAGGATGTTGGAGGCATCAAGAGATCCACCGCTGGTTGCACCTGCCCCTACAATGGTATGAATCTCATCTATGAACAGGACAGCATTATGCATCTCCTTCAGTTCCTGAATTACATCCTTGAGCCGCTGTTCAAACTCTCCCCGGTATTTAGTGCCAGCCAGGAGTGCGCCCATGTCCAGGGCAAAAAGCTGGATATCTGCCATGGCCTCAGGGACATCTCCGGCAGTAATCTTCAGGGCCAGCCCCTCTGCCATGGCGGTTTTTCCTACTCCAGGCTCGCCTACATAGATGGGGTTGTTCTTTCTCCTCCTGCAGAGGATCTGCATTGTCCGTTGGAGTTCAGCTTCTCTCCCAACAAGAGGATCAATTTTACCCTCCTTTGCCTTCTCTGTAAGGTTGATAGTATATCTTTCAAGGGGAGTATTGGCAGATTTCTTCTCTGGAATAGAGGAGTGGGAGGAGTCGTCCTCCATTTCTTTATCCTGAAAGAACTGACGACCAGCCTCTTCAACCTTAGCCATACCGTGTGAAATATAGTTGAGAATATCCAATCTGGAGATCCCCTCCTGCCTGAGGAAATAGACGGCATAGGAGTTCTCTTCTGTCATCAGGGCGCTCAGGAGATCTCCTATATCTGCTTCCTCCTTGCCGGCAGACTGTACGTGCATAATGGTTTTTTGCAATACCCTCTGGAGGGATGTGGTCGGTTGTGGTGAGACCGTCTGTCCAGAGGAGAGCTTTTCCAGATGGGTGTTGAAAAAGTGTTCTATCCTCTGCTTTAGGCGGACAAGATCACCTCCACAGGCAGAGATCACCTCTTCACCCTTTTCATGGTGAATGATTGCAAACAGGAGGTGTTCAAGGGAGAGATATTCATGCCGTCTGACATGGGCTTCCCTTGCTGCTGCCCCCAGCATCAGTTCAATCTCTTTACTAATCATGATTTCCTTCTTTTTTTGTTTCCGTTCAATATAAACCGTGCCATTTTATTCTGGCAGCTATAATTACCGATTTTTTTTTCTGAATTTTTGATTATACCAGCTCCATGGTGGCAAGCAGCGGAAATCCCGCCTTTCTGGCCCGGTTATGCACCTGATCTATCTTGGTTTCAGCAATTTCTGCCGGATATACACCGCACACACCTACTCCCTTGTTGTGTACATTGAGCATTATGGCTGTAGCCTCTGCTGGAGTCTTGTGAAAGATCTCTTCCAGGATCTCTACTACAAACTCCATGGTGGTATAATCATCGTTGTGAAGGAGAACCTTATAGAGGGGCGGCTCCTCCAGTTCCTCCTTGTCCAGCAGATCTGTCTGCTCACCCAGTCGTGTATCGTCCATATCTCCCTTTTGTTAACGTCTTCCGGAAAGGTGACAGAGAAATTCCACATTTCCCTTTGCGCCCTTGATTGGCGATTCTGTTATTCCAGATATTTTAAGCATCAATTCATCAGAAAAAAAGCCCTTTAAATCTTTCACCACCATCTCTCTTACTTTAGGATCACGTACAATCCCGCCTTTACCTATATTTTTGGGGCCTGCCTCGAATTGAGGCTTTATAAGCACAACCAGTTCCGGTTGCTCTGTCATCAGAGGCAGCAGGACCGGCAAAACCTTTCTGAGAGAGATGAACGAGACATCAACTGTTCCAAACTCGGGAATACAGGGCAGCTCTTTTCTGGTAAGGTTTCTTATGTTGGTCCTCTCCATGTTGGTAACCTGCTCATGGTTTCTCAATTTCCAGTCCAGTTGCCCATATCCCACATCCACAGCAATCACATGGCAGGCACCATGCTGCAGGAGACAGTCTGTAAAACCGCCTGTAGATGCACCCACATCAATACAGATCCGATTTTTGACCGAGATCCTGAAATGATCCAGGGCATGCTGCAGCTTAAGGCCGCCACGTCCAACAAAGGGATTGGACGAGATGTTGAGATCCAGTTCATCCCCCTCCCGCACATATGTGCCTGCCTTGGTAACCAGCTTGCCGTTTACCTTCACTGCCCCTGCCATCACAAGGGCCTTGGCCCGGGATCTACTCTCTACCAGCCCCCTGTCCAACAGGGCTGTATCCAGCCTCAAGCGTTTTTTTTCGTTCATCAGCTCAAAATATATGTTAAATTGTGCTAAAATTTTGCCAACACGGTTTCTGTATTATGGTTTCAGTTTCTGATCATTTGATATTAAGGCCTGTTCTCCGCAAGAGCAACCTTTGTCAACAGATTAGCAGTTAAGAAGGGAATA
>JALSKY010000269.1 GCA_026988585.1 Deltaproteobacteria bacterium | reverse complement strand
GCTCATTCCCGCTATCTTTCCCAGATAGAATCGGGACTGGAATGGCTCATATCCAATCAGAAACAGGACGGTACCTGGAGTGAACCCTGGTACACCGGCACTGGATTTCCAGGATATGTTACTGGCAGCAAAAAAACCACAGATTACTCGATTCAACAGGGTGAAGAGCTCTCAAGGGGGTTCATGGCGAGATATCAGCTCTACAGCCATTACTTTCCAATGATGGCCCTGGGACGCGGCCTGCGTTTTATTGAAAAACATAACGCGTGATATTGATCCGGGCCCACTAACAGTAAAAAAGAGGCGGATGCTTCTCTCCGGTCCTGGATACATAAGGGGAGTATATAAAGCCTTCGGTGGCAGGGTATCTTTATCTGTGTGATTTTAACCTGAAACCAATTATATCAATATCGCCGTTTCTAAGTTGAGCCTGAGGCCGATTCAAACTCTTTTCTTTACACCCTACATATAGCGTCCTATATTATTTTTGAATCCTGAGCTTGACTTATAAAAAACTTTTATTAAATTAAATTGCATGAAAAAGCCAACAACAATCAAAAAGGCTCTACTCATAGGTGCGTTTACGCTACTGCTAAGTCCGGCAGCCAACTGGATGTCCGAACGGTTACCTGAGTATTCAAATCAGTATGCTGAAAAACTGGCACCCTACCTTGATCTTTCAGAACACAAGGTAACAGCCGGGGTTGAGAGCCCTTATTCTAAACAGGAAATTGAACTGATGATGAAGTACCATGGCTCCATGATTGCCAAGATGGAAAATGGACAGTGGTACTGTCTCCAGGGCAAAAGGTGGATTAAGATCACAAATGCCCATGCGCAGAAATTTGCAAGGTTACACCTCGCCAAAGAAACCGTTAAAGACTGATCTATCCCGGTAGCATTTTTCAAACAATATCAGGAATATATCTGTTCACACCTCCTCATCTTCCATATACCTGAATTTCCCTTTACACCTTTCTGTCATCTTGTTGTAGAATATTCATATTTTCAAAGGGTGCAGGGTATTTTCATCATTGTGAAAACGTTAGGAGGTTTCTGTTGTGGACAAGTTCATAAAGATATTTGGGGGTGTCCTTGTTTTTCTGCTGGTTTTGGCTATTGCGCTGACCTTTCTGGTCAGATCTCTTCTCACCCCGGAAATGGTGAAGCAGAAGATCCTTCCCCAGGTCTCCGCTACGTTTGGTATAGATGTAGATTTCTCCACCATTGATATTGGAATCCTTTCCGGCATTACCATCAAAGATATATCCATTACCACCGCTTCTCTTCAGGAGACAAAGAGATCCAAATCGGAAAAAATTCTCTCTGCCAAGGAAGCTGATCTCAGATATGATCTCTGGCCTATTTTACAAGGCAAGATAGTCATACAGAAAATTCTGCTACAGGAACCGGAGATCACCATCCACAGGAACAAAGATGGCAAAATCACTCTTCTTGAAACCCTGTCACGGGTTGATTCTGACAAGACACCAGGCGACACTTCAGCCAAAGAAAAACCGGAACAACAGATCCGGGACAACAAGGGAAGCAGCGATCTGAACATTGAGATATCTACTGTGGAAATCTCAGATGGCAAGGTCACATTTATTGATGCGGCCGTAAAACATATTAAGCCTCTGATCTATAATATTGAACAGATTCAGTTCAAGGCCAGAGATATATCCATGGAGAATCCATTTCCCTTCTCCCTGAAAGCTGAAATAACCGGCGCGCCTTTCTCTCTACAGGGTAAGGCTGATCTTGCCAGGCAACAGTTTGATTGTAACGTAGGACTGAAGGGCCTGGATATTGCTCTCTTCTCCCCCTATTTTCAGGAGGCTGTTCCAGGGATGTTGTCGGGGCCGGTTTTATCATTGGATATCCGGATCAACCAGACAAAAGACCAGATAGTTCATGTTTCAGGTGACCTGAATGCCAGCAGCATCAACTTCACGCCAAAAGAGAAGAATGGTATCGGATTGAAAAACGGCAATCTCAGGCTGAAGCTCAATCTTGACTATGGTGCAAAGTCAGGTGTTATAACCTTGCAACACACCTTGGTTTCCTTTGCGCAACAGGACCTTACCATAGCCGGCAAGGTTGCAGGCGTGGGGAAATCGTCTGCTCCACTGCTTGATCTGGCCATTACCGGGAAAGGTTTGGATCTCAAAAAACTGATAGATCACCTTACGGGTTCCATGGTTTCAGAACTGAAAAGGGACTATACCCCAAGAGGCACCATCGATTGCGACATAGTTCTCGATGGTCCCATGGCCCAGCCCAAGGATTACATCAAGAGTGCTGCTATCACACTGCACGGCCTTGGAATCATCTATGAAGATAAACCCCTGAGGCTTGACGGTGCCTTTCACTTGCAGGGAGCTCGCCTCTCCTCTGCAGCATTGAAGCTTACTGTAAACAAAGATTCAGCAGATCTATATATCGAGATGCCGGATATTTGGAAAAAGCCTGTTCAGATCAGGGCAGATCTCACTGCAAATCGGCTGGATATGAATCCATTCCTGGTGGAAAAGCAGGCAGACAGGAGTTCTGAAGGCAAAACAGTGAATAATAATGGGCCAAGCAGCAAAACAAAGAGTGAGACCTCTGGAAAAATTGCTGAACCAGACCCGATAGAGATCCCGCTGAATGGTGCCGGTGTCATCAAGGTATCAGATCTTCTCTTTAAGGATTATGAGATAAAAGACCTCGTAGTCAAATGGCGGCTTAGAAACAATGTTATCACCTTTGATCAATCCTGCATCTTTGCTGGAGGAAGGATTGAAAAAAAGGGGGAGGTAGATCTGCGGGTAAAAGGGTTCAGGTATAAAAGCAAGATAGATATCCAAAAGGTTCATGTAGAGCAGCTTTTGCCCCGGCTTGCCCCTGCAATCTCCCATATGATCACAGGGCAGCTCAATCTGGATGGCACGTTTTCAGGGAGAGGTGTAACTATCCCATCCATCAAGAAAAATATCAATGCTCAAGGGCTGTGGAGCATGATCTCAGGGAGTTTCGAAACATCTCCTTTAATACGATCCGTAATATCTCTCATAGGGATAAAGGGAATGGACAGAATCGCCTTTGACAAGGCACGCGGGAACTTTAAGGTCAGGGATGGTGTGATACTCTTCAGAGGCGCATTCAACTCCAATCAGATCGGTCTGAATCCAGTGGGACGAATATCTCTTGACGGCCCGATCTCCCTGGATCTCAATGTAAAACTCTCCCCAGAGATGAGCAAGAGGCTGAATCAGACCGCGCGTGCCATTGCCATAACCAGAAATGATGGATGGACAGAGATCCCCCTGAAAATTACTGGTACCCTTACAAGTCCAAAGGTCTCTCTCGGAGCTAAAAGAGTTATTGAGCAGAAGATTCAGGAGGAGGCTGGAAAGCTCCTTCGGGGGCTGTTCAACTGAAAACAGAACTGGAATCTTGCGTTGCTGGGCAGCGATCTCCAAGCATCATAGAGATGGATCTTTTTGATGCCGTGGTGGTGGTGTTGGTGGAAAATAAAGAGAGATCACTGCCCCTGCTTCATCTTTCTCCGTTTTGCAAGTATCTTTCTCCACTTGTCCAGTCTCTCCTTGATGACCCGTTCATATCCCCGGGCGGTAGGGTTATAATATACCCGGTTCCGCAGTTCTGATGGAAAATATTCCTGGACAGCCAGCGCATCCTTATGGTCATGGGCATATTTATATCCCTTGCCATATCCCAGTTCCTTCATGAGCTTTGTAGGGGCGTTCCTGATATGGAGCGGGACTGGCAACGTACCGAACTTTTTTGCATCTTGGAATGCCTCTTTCCAGGCAGTATAGGCTGCGTTGCTCTTAGGAGCAGTGGCAAGATATAGGGCTGCCTGGGCCAGGGCCAACTCTCCTTCAGGTGATCCCAAAAAATCATAGGCCCGCAAGGCATCTATGGCAACTGTTAGTGCCTGTGGTTCTGCATTCCCGATGTCCTCTGAGGCAAAACGTACCATGCGTCTTGCGATATAGTGAGGCGGTTCTCCGGCGGCCAGCATTCTGGCCATCCAGTAGAGGGCGGCATCAGGGTCACTCCCTCTTAAACTCTTGTGGAAGGCTGAAATCAGATTGTAATGCTCATCTCCCGCCTTGTCGTAACGGGCACTGCGTTGCTGGGTGGCCTCTGTCACATGCTCAGCAGATATCTTGGCTCCAGTACTGGAGGGAGAGGCGGAAAGAGCGATTTCTGCTGCAAGCTCAAGGAAATTCAACAGTGTCCTGGCATCACCATCTGCCCTGGCAGCAAGCAGGTCCCTGGCCTCTTCTGAGATGGTGAACTCCAGCTCTCCAAGCCCTCTCTCCCTGTCTGTCATGGCCCGATCTATCAATCTGCACAATGCTTCCTTGTTCAGGGGTTCTAACACCAAGACCTGACAACGGGAAAGCAGGGGAGAAATTATCTCAAATGAGGGATTTTCCGTGGTAGCCCCAATCAGGGTGATCAATCCAGACTCCACATGGGGCAGAAAGGCATCCTGCTGAGCCTTGTTGAATCGATGAATTTCATCCACGAAGAGTACTGTCTTGGGGCCGCCTGCCTGTTGATTCTGTTTGGCCTCCTTGACTATGAGACGCAGCTCCTGAATACCGGAGAGCACTGCGGAAAAACTTACAAAATTTGCATCGGAGAGCCTTGCTATTATCCGAGCAAGGGTGGTTTTTCCGCAACCTGGCGGTCCCCATAGGATAAGTGAGGGTAGATTGCCCCGGGAGAGCAGGGTATGGAGGAGACGTCCTTCTCCGAGTAAGTGATCCTGGCCTACAAACTCCTCAAGAGTCCTGGGTCTCAACCTCTCTGCAAGGGGAATTCGTCTCAATTGATGAATATCCTGAAATATATCATAAACCTTGTGATCATAGGCTACCGTACCTGGTCTGAATTTTCATCTTTTTCCCTTGAATGGAGCATATAATCATATTTCCAGGGGAGTTTAGTAAACAGGGCGGCCAGTATCAAAGTAAACAGCAGCCAGTCAATCCCGATCAGGATAAGTGCACTGTATGGATATCCACCGTAGGGTTTACTGAACTCAGTAATCAGATCCATGGCCAGCACCACTGCCAATATGGCAGGGACGAAAAAGCGAATGGTCAGGTCCCATATCCTGGGGATCTTGATGGAACTGGTCCTGTTTACATGGCGTCTGAATATCCTGATATCATAAAACCATGCAGCCAGTACACACTCAACTATACCCACGACGATGAGACCATAATGGGTTATGAAATGATCAACTATATCCAGCCAGTAGAGGCCGGCATTGGTAGTAAAGGCGGCTGATCCCAAAAAACCCAACATACAGACTGAAGTGACCACAAACTCCCGCCTGACCCCAAACTTGTCAATAATGGCTGAGCAGAAGGCCTCCAGAATGGATATGGAGGAGGAGATGCCAGCAACAACCAGGCTGAAGAAAAATAGCATTCCAAATATGTTGCCACCAGGCATCACAGACAGGGCCTTTGGATATGCAACAAAGGCAAGACCGATACTCTCCGTTACTACTTCAGATATAGGCAGGCCGCTGCTCTTGGCCATGAAACCCAGGACAGCAAAGACACCAAGACCAGCTACCACAGCAAAGACAGAATCTCCTAAGCCGGTCATTATGGCATTGCGTGAGATATCAGCGTCATCGGGCAGGTAGCTGGCATAAGCCACCATGATGCCAAAACCAACAGACATGGAAAAGAAAATCTGGCTATATGCGCTTATCCAGACAGTTACATCCATTATCTCCTGAAAATCCGGTTCAAGATAGGCTATCACTCCCTCAACTGCACCGTCCAGGGTTATGGCATAGAAAATCAGAAACACCGTCAAAAGAAAAAGGGTTGGCATGAATATCTTGTTGGCAAGTTCAACGCCCTTGCCGATCCCCCTGCAGACGATAAACCAGTTTATGAACCAGACCACTGCCGTAGTAACCAAAATGGTAAGGTTAATACCACCAATTTCAAAAGGTTTGTCGGAAAGACCGAGATAACCTTGAAAAAAGAAACTGTTTGGATCAGAGCCCCATGCCATAGTTGCTGAAAAAATACAATAATTCAAACACCATGCAATTATTACCATATAATAGAGTACAATGCCAAACATCACAAAGGAGACAGGCCACCAGCCGAAAAATTCAGCCCTACGATTTATCTTGGCAAATGCCAAAGGAGCAGAACCAGATTTTTTATGACCAATGGCAAATTCCAGGATTATCAGGGGAATTCCACAAGTAACAAGGGCAACAAGATAGGGAATTAGAAACGCCCCTCCACCATGTTCGTAGGCCTGGTAGCTGAAACGCCAGATATTACCGAGTCCAACAGCCGAGCCGATTGCTGCGAACAAGAAACCAAGCTGAGATTTCCACTGCTCCCTTTCCATGATCTTCCTTTTCCTGCCGCCCTTCTATCTAAATAGAAGAAATATGTTGATTGATATGGATCCGTTCAGTCTGCAACATCGGTAGCATGAATTATGGTCCATACCGTCTGTTGAATTCAACCACCTCGTCCAGGGTAACACCGGTACCTCCAAATATATCAAGGGCACTGCCTATAGTAAGATCCAGCCGATCCCTACCCTTTTCTCTGACAAGCAATGCGTCCCGAATATCCCTGGCTCCTCCGGCATAGGTGCATGGAATCTCCACCGAGTCGGCCAATAGTGATACCAGTTCCAGATCTACCCCTGAACATTTTCCTTCCACATCCACACCGTGAACAAGAAATTCATCACAGAATTGGCTTAGATCATCCAGCACATCCTGACATATTGCAACTGAAGTAAACCGCTGCCACCGATCAGTTACAATAAAATAGGAGCCGTCGCGCCAGCGGCAACTTAGATCAAGAACTATATGCTCTCTGCCTACCTCTGATACCAGACGGTGAAGCCGATCCAGATCAAGAACGCCATGATAGAAGATATATGATGTTACTATCACATGGCTGGCCCCGGCTTCAAGCCATGATGCGGCGTTTTCCGCTGTAATTCCACCACCGACCTGGAGTCCTCCAGGCCATGCAGCAAGGGCTTCACGTGCAGCCTCATCATTGCCAGGTCCAAGTTTGATGACATGACCTCCAGTAAGCCCCTTCTCTTTGAACAGAAGGGCAAACCATTCCGGGGGCCGGTCAGATACGAAATTTTCACGAGGATGACCAGTGCCATCATCCTTGAGGGTGGAACCAACGATCTGCTTCACCCTGCCCTGATGGATATCTATACAAGGTCTGATTCGCATATATTTTTTTCCGGAAACTACCTATCAAGGTCCTTGAGATGTTTATGATCTCTTCCCTTGAAAAAATTTATCCAGGAAGAGCTTCTTTCAAGGGAACAATCTCTCGGATCGAGTATTTCCACAGGAGAATTGCCAAAAATTTCTATGGATACCTTGCGTTCAAATTCACGCACGTACAGACAGCGTTTCTTTTTCTTCCAGACCTCGCACCAACCATCTACACTCCCTCCACAAGGCCCGTTGACCAGCCGTTTAGCACACTGGGA
>JALSKY010000268.1 GCA_026988585.1 Deltaproteobacteria bacterium | reverse complement strand
CAAGCCTGCAGAGGCCGGCACCAGGGCAAATGAGGGGGTCTCTTGTGATCTCTGTCATGTGATAACCGGCAGCAGTCAGGAGGAGCCTTTCAACTTCAGTTTTGAGGTTGAACCTGGTAATGAGAAGAAGGGCCCACGGGCAGACGCAAAGGCCCCTCACAAGACTGCATTTTCCAAGTTTCACAACGACCCAAAGTTTTGCGCTACATGTCATGATGAGCAGAGTCCTTATGGTGCATGGGTGAAAGCAACATACAGGGAGTGGGCTGCTGGTCCCTATGCTAAGGAAGGGGCGACCTGTCAGACTTGTCATATGCCAAAGGCCCCTGGAAAGTCTGCTTCCATGGGTAAACAGCGTGAGGATATTCACCAACACCAGTTCCAGGGCTCTCATTCAGAAGAGAAGCTGAAGGGTGCCGTGGATCTGGCACTATATACATCTAAAACAAAGATCGCTCCCGGTGCCACTTTGAAAATCAGGGCGGAACTCTTCAATGGGAAGGTGGGTCATTACATCCCATCAGGTTCTACTGAAGAAAGGATGCTCTGGCTGGAGGTGTGGGCCATTGACAGCAATGGTAAAAGGTATGCCATTCCTGTAACAGCAAAGGGATTCCCTGGTGAGGAGTTCACCATTGCTGATTCCAGTGCCATGACATATCAGGCCATTGGGGAGATCATGGAGATCAAGGACTTCAAGGGCCTTAAAAGGGATGGGAATCTGCCTGATGGTGCCAGGATTTTCAGAAAGCCGTTCTTTGATCCCAAGGGCAGGATGACGGTTTGCCAGTGGTACACAAAGGATAATGAAAAGGTGGATTACAGGATTGGGCCAAGGGAGACAAAGATAGAGAGATATAAATGGGCAGTGCCTGCTGATTTGCCCAAGGGCAAGGTAAAGATAGTGGCTAACCTGTTCTATAGCCAGATTCCCAGCAGTATAGGTGAATTCTTCAAGCTGCCCAAGGATGAGTACAGACCTATTTTGGTCAACAGTTCCACCTTGGAGCTGGAAGTGAAATAGATCTGTCCTGTTGGTTGAAACAGCGGCCCGGTATGCTGTGGATGGCCATGGTATCCCGGGCCGGATCGCACGGGATATTTGAATTTGAAAAGGAAAGGAGCAGTTAAACAATGGCAGAAAGAATGGAAGTGTACAGGTGTGAGGTCTGCGGGAACATAACTGAAGTGCTTCATGGGGCAGGTGGCACACTGGTATGCTGTGGCCAGCCAATGGTTTTACTCAAGGAAAACAGCACAGATGCAGCTCAGGAGAAACATGTTCCTGTCATTGAGAAGATTGATGGTGGGTACAAGGTCTCTGTTGGCTCTGCACCGCATCCTATGACCGATGAGCACTATATCGAATGGATAGAGCTGATCGCAGGTGATACTACCATGATTGCATTTCTCAAACCTGGTGAAGCACCAGAGGCAACCTTCAGGACTGATGCGGGCTCTGTGTTTGCCAGGGCATATTGTAACCTCCACGGACTCTGGAAAGGAGAGTAGTTGCCATGTTGAGTGAACGGATGGAAAAGGCCCTGAATGATCAGGTAAATGCAGAGCTGTATTCAGCATATCTCTATCTTTCCATGTCCAGTTATTTCGATAGCATTGATCTTCAGGGTTGTGCCCTGTGGATGAAGGCTCAGACCCAGGAGGAGATGGTCCATGCCATGAAAATATATGATTATGTGCTGGAGCGTGGCGGCCGAATGGTTCTCAAGGCCATAGAGGCCCCTAAATCCTCGTGGGACTCTCCTCTTGCGGTATTTGAAGATGCCTATGAACATGAAAAATATGTCACATCCCTTATCAATAATCTCGTAAATCTGGCTATTGAAGAAAAGGATCATGCCACCCAGATCTTTCTGCAGTGGTTTGTAAGTGAACAGGTTGAGGAGGAGGCCTCAGCCAGTGCTGTGGTGCAGAAACTCAAGTTGGCAGGAGAAGGTGGAGGCCTGTTCATGGTTGACAGGGAGCTTGGCCAAAGACAGTTGCCTGTGCCCATGCCCGCAGCAGGATAATGTCCAGTTGTTGCCGAATCGTTCATTAACTACCTGAGTATTTAGGAAAAAGGAGGCATATCATGGCAAGACCGGAAGAGATGTATCAGTGTCAGACAGTTAATTGCGGCTATATCTATGATCCTGACAAGGGCGACAGAAAGGGTAAGATTCCAAAGGGCACCAAGTTTGAAGATCTCCCTGATGACTGGCGTTGCCCAGTGTGCGGTGCCTCCAAGGATATGTTCAAGCCTTTGGCCGGTCCCGGCTCAGTAGCTGAGGAGAATGCAGAGGCTCAGGCCAAGGCGTAATCAAAAATATGTCATAAATGGATTATTAACCAGTTCATTAGTCAACAAACAGTAAAAACAAAGGAGAATGGAAATGAAAAGATACAGGTGTACTATCTGCGGCTATATTTATGATCCTCAGGTGGGGGACTCCTCCAGCGGTGTGGATGCAGGAACCAAGTTTGAGGATCTGCCTGACAACTGGGTCTGTCCTGTTTGCGGCGCCTCAAAGGATCAGTTTGAAGAGGCTGAATAGGTCTTGAGGAGTGGGACCAGGTTTCCCTATGGAAACTTTATGATTTTCTTATTTACGAGGTGATGAAAATGGCAGATAGAAGAGATTTTTTAAAGGCTACCTTGGCTGCTACAGCAGCAGTTGCAGTTTATGGTGTGGAGAGCGCGTCTGCTTGTATGCCCTGTCCAATGGGGAAGCAAGGAGCAGGTATGCCAGGGATCCTCTATACCAAACAGAATCCCGGGATGTGGGCAGGCAAGGAGGCAGGCCATCTTCCCCAGGTTACTGTTGAGGGTAACAAGGTTACCATTGAAACCAAACATGGAATGAGTGAGAAACATTATATCGTCCGTCATACCCTGGTGGGCGATAACGGAGAGGTGCTCGGTACAAAGACCTTCTATCCTGAGGATGAAAAGGCTGTTTCCACCTTTGAACTGCCGGAAAAATGCAGTTGCAAAATGGCCATAGCCACCAGCTTTTGCAATCTGCACGATATGTGGGTTACCCCCGTTATGCTTGGGAAACAGGCATAGTAATCTCTCTGGAAAGGAAAAATAGAAAATGCAGGTTTATGAGATCAAGAAGGATATCTACTGGGTTGGAGCCGTTGATTGGACTGTTCGTGATTTTCACGGATACTCCACCTATGAAGGCACTACGTACAATGCCTTTCTTATGCTGGGCGAGAAAAATGTCCTGTTTGATACGGTGAAGAAGCCCCTGACTTCTGATCTGATTCACAGGATTCGCACCATTATAGATCCGGCAAAGATCGATTACATCGTTGTGAATCATGTTGAGATGGATCATTCCGGTGCCCTGCCGGAGATAGTGGATCTGGTCAAGCCGGAGAAGATCTTCTGTTCCAAGATGGGACATCAGAATCTTCTGGCCCATTTCCACAAGCCGGATTGGCCCTATCATCCAGTGGAGGATGGCGAGGAGGTCAAGATAGGGGACAGGACCATCAAGTTCCTTGAGACCAGGATGCTCCACTGGCCGGACAGCATGTTCTCCTATATCCCGGAGGAGAAGCTCCTGATATCCAGTGATGCCTTCGGCCAGCATCTCGGCACCAGTGAGCGTTTCGACGATGAGGTGGATGAGGCAGAGTTGCTCTATCAAGCCAGGAAATATTATGCCAATATCCTGACCCTCTATTCACCTCTCATCAGAAAGCTCCTGGAAAAGGTTCAGGAGATGGGGATAGAGATCGATATGATAGCCCCTGATCACGGGGTTATCTGGCGTAAAAATCCGGGCAAGATATTGGAGCTTTATGATGACTGGTCCCATAACCGGGGTAATAGAAGGGTCCTGGTGATCTATGATACTATGTGGCACAGTACCGAGAAGATGGCCAAGGCCGTTGCCGATGGTGTGGAGTCTGAGGGCGTAAGTGTCCAGATCCTGGATCTGGCAGTCAATCACAGGAGTGATGTGGTCACAGAGGTCTTGGATTCCAAGGGGGTTATATTGGGGTGTCCTACCCTGAACAATGGATTGCTGCCCAGAATGGCCGGTTTCCTCATGTATATGCGGGGGCTCAGGCCTACAAACAAGTTCGGGGCCGCCTTTGGTTCCTATGGCTGGAGCGGCGAATCTGTTGGTCTCTTGAACAAGACAATGGAGGAGATGAAGTTTGATCTCATCCATGACGGACTCAAGATCAAATATGTGCCTGATCACTCCTCCCTGAGGGAGTGTGTGGAGTTGGGCAAGCTCATGGCGCGCAAGGTCAAAGAGGCCCTTGATTAAAAAACAGTTGTCCATATTTATGGCAATGAAAGCAAGATTGAAGGAAGCGAGATATGCGTATCAGAGTGGACAGAAATGTAATCGAGTTCGAGCCTGAAAACAAACAGGAGAGCTCTGAACTGGAACTCCTCTGGAGGATAGTGGTAGATTGTTATGGGGATAACAAGAAGATAGTCCCTATGGGCAACTTTGTGCCTGGTTTTGACAAGGTGGCCAGGTTCCATATAGAAGGTGTCCAGGGAGGGGTTCCACAGGGCTCTTCTGAGAAAAAGGTGGAAACAGATTGTACTTATATCTGTACCATCTGTAACAAATATATGGATTGTAAGGCTGGTGAGCCTGTTCCGTTGTGCTGCGGCAAGGATATGGAACCGGTTGATTGATGATCCCGGTTTATCCGGTTTGCAAATTAGAGAAAGTTATTCTTGAATGGCGCAGAAGTTAATCTGCCCCAGCAAAATTTGAAAAGTCCCGGATCAAGGGTCCTGCCTTGTAGCAGCTTAGGTTAAGATGTGAAGAGCAGCGGAAAAGATAAAAGATACAGCAGAAGGATGCTTTGTGCGGAGATCATGGGCAGGCTTGAAACCCATGATCTCCCATCTGTCTTCTCTCTCCTGGATCAGATCCCTCCGCTTCAGGCCATTAACTGCCTGATGAAGGCCTTTTATAATCAGGATTCCCTGGAACGATGGTATGCTATCTCTGCCTTTGGCAGGGCAGTTGCCCTGTTGGCCAAAAGCGATATGGAGCGTGCCAGGGTGGTGATGAGAAGGCTGATGTGGACGTTGAACGATGAATCAGGGGGGATCGGCTGGGGAGCGCCTGAGGCCATGGGAGAGGCCCTGGCAAACTGTCAACAACTTGCAGATGAATACAGCAGGATTCTTCTCTCATACATCAGAGAGGATGGCAACTATCTTGAATATCTTCCTCTGAGGCGCGGGGCCCTTTGGGGGCTGATGCGTCTTGCACAGGCATGGCCAGACCTGATGAGAAAAATAGAAGCTGAAAAGTGGCTGATAGAGTATCTCTCTGATCAGGATCCGGAATCCAAGGGGTTGGCAATACTTGCCTTGGGTTTTAGCAGTTCTCTCAATGCAAGAAGGATATTACAGGAGATAGAGATTGATGAAGAAGCTGTTTTCACAGTGTACCTGAATGGCAGCCTGAAAAGGTTTTCATTACAGGATGCAATAAATATGGCCCTGAAGTCCCTCAATTCTATCTCTGGTTCTTGACTAACAGTTTTTTTGGTTGTCCCTAACTGTGCTCTATGGCACGTTCCATGTTTTCCCACAGGCGGTACATATGCTTTTTTAGGTCTTCCACCTCATCCTGAGTCATTCCCTGGATAGAGATGGAATGAACCTTTGCTCCGATCTCCTTGATACTGTTTACAAGGTTCTTTCCCTTCTCAGTGAGAAAGATGTGAAACGCCCTCCTGTCCTCTGGTACTCTGCGCCTTTCTATATATCCAAGTTCTTCAAGCCGGTCCAATGTCCTGACTAATGTGGGGCTTTCTATGTAGAGCTTCTGGGCAAGCAGGGTCTGGGTCAACCCTTCCTCTTCCATCAGTTTTGCCAGAACGCAGAATTGGGCACCAGTGAGATTGAGGCTGTTTAACTCTCTGTCCAACAGCCTCATAAAACACTTTACAAGCCGGTTACATATAAAACCGAGACAGTTATCAATCGTGAACTCGACATCATTTTTTTTGATGAGCGGATTGAATTCTATCTGTGAGTTGGCCACCATCCGGATATCCCCCATTCTTCTATTTCGTGGTATTGTTAATCAGATCAATTATCATGCTGGTTACCTGCTCAATATTCATCTCTGAAGAATCAATAATAACTGCATCAGAGGCAGGTTTGAGAGGAGCAATATCTCTATCTTTATCATTTTTATCACGTTTCTTAATTTGTTGCAATATAGTTTCAAATGTAATTTTAAGCCCTTTTTCTGAAAGCTGTCTATATCTCCTTTTTGCACGTTCTTCCGGGGATGCGTCAAGGAATATCTTCAGATGGGCATCTGGAAAGACTACTGTGCCCATGTCTCTGCCTTCAGCAATCAACCCGCGGTTCATTGCGGTCTGTTCCTGGGCAATTTTGCGCTGCATTCTGGTCATATGCTTCCGAACATCCGGGATTTTGGAGATTTCAGAGGCTGCCATATCCATCTCCGGGGTGCGGATCTCTTCTGAGACATCAACTCCATTCAGGAAGACTCTTCCATCATCAAAGCCGATTTCTATCCGGTTCATCTCTTCAGCAACTGAAGACCTGTCAGAAAGGGAGATCCCCTTCTGTTTCATATGGAGGGCAGATGCCCTGTACATGGCACCAGTATCAAGATATTCAAATCCCAGACGTTGACTTAGAACGGTACTTATAGAACTTTTTCCTGCGCCTGATGGGCCATCAATTGTGATAATCATCTCTTTTCAAACCTTTGTCAGGGGAGAATGGTGAAAACGGAACACCATAATACAACAACTCCATAGTATGTCCAGGGGATGGGACCGGATAGCATTCCCCATAATTTTGTATCTCTTGTTTTGCTTAGCAGAGAGAAATTAAAGGTTTTTTCAGGCAGGGTTGTCAATAACTTGACTGATGGTGGAGAGCAGGCTGTCTATTTTGAACGGTTTGTTGATGATAGCTGAAATACCGGCATCCTTTATCTCTTTGGATTTCAGATCATTGCTCCATCCTGTGAGAAGCAACACGGGGGTCTCTGGCAGAAGGGTGCGGACCAGTTTGCCGATTTCCAGTCCTGATATATCAGGCATACTGAGATCCGTCAGTATAAGATCGTAACCTCCCTGCTCCTTTGATTTTTTGATGAGCTCTATTGCCTCCTTGCTATCAGTAGATGCAGTTACGTGAAAGCCCATGTCCTGGAGCATGATTACCAGGAGTTCTGCGATCTGTTGTTCATCGTCTATCACCAATATCCTGGGTTTCTCATCCTGTTCTCCCTTGGTCTTCTGGAGGCCTTTCTCCTCCTTTTTGCTTGTTGAAGCAGATGTTACAGCAGGAAGAGAGATGGAAAAGGTTGTGCCTTCCCCCTCTTTGCTTTTCACTGCGATCTCACCGCCGGCATGCGTGATGGTTCCATAGAGACTGCTCAGTCCCAGCCCTGAGCCAAGAGGTGCCTTGGTGGTGAAATAGGGATCGAAAATCTTCTCCAACACCTCCTTTTTCATTCCGATACCATTGTCGGAGAACTCCATTATTACCTTATCCTTCTGAGAAAAGGTCTTTATCTTGATAAGACCGCCATTTGGCAGGGCCTCTACTGCATTGAAAATCAGGCTGGTAACTG
>JALSKY010000267.1 GCA_026988585.1 Deltaproteobacteria bacterium | reverse complement strand
ATTCGAGCCATTTGGCTCGGCAAGTAGTTGCGAGATCTGCTTCTTTAGCCTGGCAGCTGTCTTGTCACCCCCTATTTCTGGCGTATCAGGCAGGATCGCAAGATATTTTGCAGGCGCCAACTCAAATACCTGGTCAACTCCCCTGAGTTGTGATTTTATCTTTTGATAAAACTGTGGGTTGTTACTATCGATATTTTCGTTATTTTTTGCTATTGCTGTGATCAAGATGAATGTAGTAGGTCGGCCACAAGACCTGATCTCAGCCATCTCCTTTGTCAAAATGGATTTAATCTTGTTGAACACCATAATATAATTCCCTCTTATCGCGCCATGGAATCAGTACGATTTTCAGTCCTTTGAGTAGCTGCAGCATATAGAGCGCAACCAGCAACTGTATGTTTTTTCATGCACGGCATCCACGGATATCATCATGATCTTTTGGAATTCTTCTTCATCAGTATTGAATTCGGAATAGCAGAAGAGCTGGATAAATAACGGCGCTATTTCTGTTTTATGTCCTAAACGCACCGTCCTACTTTAAAAAAATTAAAATTATGCTATATTATAAAATTCAGTGAACGTAATGAAATCCAGAGCTATTCTCCCAAAATCCAAGGCCATTTAATGAGGAGTATTGCACAACATGTTCAAGGTAGGTGATTTAGCTGTATATCCAGCCCATGGTGTTGGCCTGATAGAGGCCATTGAGGAAAAAGAGATTGGTGGAAACAAACTTATCTTTTATGTTATGAAAATCCTCGAAAATGACATGAAGATAATGATTCCCATGAATAACACTGAGGCTGTGGGGTTGCGCTCTGTCATATCAAAAAAGGATGTTGAAAAGGTTTACTCCATACTGGAAGAAAAAGATATAAAATTCACTCCTCAGACCTGGAATCGCCGTTACAGGGAATATATGGAGCGGATCAAGACCGGTTCCATCTTTGATCTCGCTGCCGTGCTGAGAGATCTGTACATATTGCAGATGGATAAACCCCTATCTTTTGGTGAACGCAAGATGCTGGACACTGCCAAATCCCTCCTGGTCAAGGAACTCTCCATTGCAAGAAAGATGGATGAGGAGGAGATCGAGAAAGGGATAGAGGCCATTTTCGGGGTAAAAGAGATCCAGACGGAAGATGCACCAGAGGTCATTCTGGAACTTGATCCTGATGCTTAGGTAGATTCATAAAAGCCCATTGGCAAACTCATCATAATTGCTAAATAACTCACCAATATCCACTTAGTTGGCTTTAATCCTCATGCGACTTTCATTCATAGCAGAGGAACAGCACAATGGGGTAAGGTTGGACAGGGCCCTTACCGCATTTGTTACTCAACTTTCCAGGACAAGACTGAAAAAATTGATAGAAGAGGGCCAGGTTTCACTTGATGGCTCCCCTGCCCTGCAACCAAAGACCAAGCTGAGACCTGGTCAGCAGATCCAAATAACCATTCCTGATATACTTGAGCCAGGACTCGAGCCGGAAGCCATACCGCTAAAGATACTCTATGAGGACAGCTCCATCATTGTTATAGACAAGCCTCCGGGACTTGTCACCCATCCTGGCGCAGGAGTAACAAGTGGCACCCTGGTCAACGCCCTTCTCCACCACTGCAGCGACCTGTCAGGAGTTGGTGGTGTAAGACGGCCTGGTATTGTTCACCGGATAGATAAGGATACCAGTGGCATTATAGTAGTAGCAAAAAATGATCAAGCGCATACCTCCCTTGCTGACCAGTTCCAGAAAAGAGAGATAGACAAGGAGTATCTTGCCATCTGTCAGGGAGTGCCTGAGGACCTCTCTGGAAAGATTGACATGCCCATTGGAAGAGACAATAGAGTACGCATAAAAATGGCGGTAAACCATTCCACGGGAAAGCCGGCTCTTACCAAATGGAGGTTGGAGAAACCCCTCAAGGGGGCTGCCCTGCTCAAGGTGAAAATATATACAGGAAGAACCCATCAGATTCGTGTCCACTTGAGCCATATTGGTCATCCAATTCTTGGTGATACCAGATACCAGGGGCCAAGTGAAATGCCAACATCAGACGGGCAGATTTTCAAGGTTGAAAGACAGCTTCTCCACTCATGGAGGATCAGTTTCACCCATCCTGTTACACAGAAGAGGATCAGTTTTCAGGCTGATCTGCCACAGGATTTTTTAAACACCATAGCTCTATTACAAGGTTAGATTTGTCGCATAATATCTTATTCTTTCAATATATTTTAAAAATTTGATTTGATGATTGTTTTACCTGTACCCATAGAACACACCCTGATCTCTCCGTTTATACTCAATCTCAGGGTAATGGTACCAAATAGATCTGTTCTTAGTATCTGCACATCTGCCTTTTCATATCGCCTGATTACCTCAGAAGAAGGCAGATTTCTCTCTGGTCTGCCCTTTCCAACTGAAATTACGCCATAATACGGTTTTACAGTTGATATAAACGGATTGCTGCTGGATGTATTGGAACCATGGTGTGGCACTATCAGGAGATCGGATTGCAATGATGAACCATATTGTTCTATCAGATCTGCTTCCCTATCAACATAGATATCGCTGGAGAAAATGGCTGCCCCCTTGCCATTCTCAAGTTTCACAACGAGGGCCCTGGAGTTTATCAATCTGCCAGAAACCTGTTCACACCAATCTGCACTACATGGGATCAGATGAAGAGTGGCTGTACCAAAATGAAGGAAGGTGTCGCTGTTTACAGTTGTCATTCTTATTCCATATTGTTTGCACATCTCACGAAGTTTTTCATAATTTCTGGAATAAAACGGTTCTCTGTTGATAAATACATTTTTTATAGGGAAATCTTCCACCAGATCCAGGATTCCTTTCACATGATCGTCATGTGGGTGGCTTACGATTATGGTATCGATTTTCCTGTAACCGAGCTGTCTTATAAAGGGTGAAACCACAAACCGTCCGATAGGGAAAGAACCTCTGGAGCCACCTCCATCCATTACTACCAGTGAACCATCGGGCATTTCCAACACCTGCGACAATCCATCTCCTACATCTAATATATGGATAATGACCGGTGAATCCTGGGCAAAGTTGGTTCTCCAAAAGTAGGGGTGCAATACACCTGTAGCAAATACCAAAAACAGTGTAAAAAAGATTCCGATGGAAACCGTTCTGAAACTCCGGCCTCTGCTCCAAAAGAAGAAAACAGAAATAAACAAGGCATAGAGGATGGTTATCTGCCATGTCTCCAGTGACACTGTCCTGACAGCAGCTCTGGTTGTAAACTCCTGACTACAGAGAAATAGAATCGGTTCAAGACCCAGGAGAGCACCGATTTTCACCAGCCCTGTCTTGACAAACATGAAGACAGATCCTGACGGGAGAAGCAGAGAAAACAGAAGCATTGGAAGGGTTATAAATTCCACAAGGGGAACTGCCACCAGATTCAGTGGGATGGACAGGATATTGGCACGCTGAAAATGGTGAATTGCAATGGGAGCGGTAGCTGACCAGGCAACCAGGGTTATCAACAGCAGCATCAAAGGCCTGTTTGGAAATCCTGTCCGCCACTCACTGAACTCAAGAGGGCATTCCAGGAAAAGAAGCAGGAAAAATACTGCACAGAATGACAACTGGAAAGAGACATCCAGGAGATAGAGGGGATTGAGCGCAAGTATCACCCAGGCAGCAACGGCAAGGATATTCAACCGGCTTGCAGGTCTGTATAATACCATGGTAACAACCAGGACTGTTACCATGATGAACGCCCTGAGAGCAGATGGGCTGTAACCGGCCAGGCTGCAGTAACCGAAACAGGAAATGGCCCCAAGCATGGATGCAAGCAACCTGACATTGATCCTGTTACAGAGGAAACTGCTCCTGACCAGGATCCTGTAGCTGAAAAAATAGACCATTCCAAACACCATAGCCATGTGGAGGCCGGATATTGCCAGAAGATGGCCTATACCTGATGCGTATATCTCATCCTTTATCCTGTGTGGTATCCATCCTCTGTCACCTGTGAGCAAAGCAATTGCTAAGGATGCGGTGTTGGATTCCTTCAGGATTTCGTGAAGATCCATCTGAATCCTATGCCTCAGTTGTTCCGTTAGCAATCTGAGTCTTAGCAGGGGATGCCTGAACCAGGATATCCTGTATTGCTCCTGGTATCGTATAATTTCTATGGGAGAATCCACATAGGCCTTGATGGCAATTTTTTTGATGAGCCAATAGTTGCGGAAACTGAAACTTCCAGGGGTCTTGAAGTCGTTGATTGTCTGAAGCCTTACCCTGGCAGCAATCATATCTCCTGGAGAAAACCCCTTCCAATCGATGCCTTTTGCCACAAGCTGAACAGTAACAGGGGAGGTTAGCCTCTCACTGGTGTCGAGAAAACCAACAAGCAGTAATCTGGCTTGGAACCCCTTGGAACAATCAGACTGTTGGCTGAAATGTCTGGGAGATGGTGCTGAGATGAGCAGGCCTGTAACAACCCTCTTCTGTTTGTATTTTAATGGGACAGATAGTTCCGTGGTCGTCCTATTCATGAAAAAAGATTCTGCATCTACCAGAAAAACACCGAGAAGAAAAGGCAGAACCGATACAAAAAATGTTGCGAATGCACTCCTGAATGAAAGGCCTGCTCCGGCACCAAGTTTTTGACGGCATTCCCAGGATAGAGGCGGGAATAGCAGGAGCAGAAAAGATGAGAAAAGGATTGCCGGGATCCAGAAACTGTTATCCAGGCCGATAAGCCTGCATCTTGCTGCCCCGTAAAGGATCCCAATACAAAAGGGGATCAAAAGACCAAGAAGAGGGGCATTTACTATTCTTTTCTCATCTCCTGTCAATGAATTTCAGTCAGGAATCCCCTCTTCTGGATTGAAAACTTCCGTTTTTAACTACATCTGGAAAACCCGCAGGAGCGGCAGAGCATACAACCCTCCTCCGGCTCCATCATGGCGCCGCACTCCGGACAGGTCATTGGGGAGTCCTTCTTCTCCTTTATCTCTATATCGGCAACTGAAGAGAGGACCTTGGCAATTGCATCGGGACATGATAGTACCTGTTTGCCCTCAAACCAGATTGGCGACGGACACCTTATGCCAGAGAGCTGTTTGATTATAGCCTTTGGCGAGACTCCAGACCTGAGCGCCAGGGATATCAGCCTGCTTTCAGCCTCTATCTGGCATGCTGCGCACCCGCCGGCCTTTCCCATCTGGGCAAACAGTTCGCAGAAATCCTGGTCATCCCAGTTGACTGTGACATAAAGATTTCCGCATCCTGTGCGCATCCGTTCTGTAACGCCCTGAGTGCGTACCGGACGGGGCCTTGGTGCTATTTTGCCATTTTCAGAGGCAACAGCCTGCACCTCATGGGTCTTGTCAGATGAATCCTCTTTTTTCTTGAGATTGAGGACCTGAACAGGCCGGCTGCCATAACGATAGATTGTAAGGCCCTTCAACCCATTTTTCCAGGCCAGAAGATACGCCTTGGTGACATCTTCCACCGAGGCCTCCTCAGGAAAGTTTATGGTCTTGGATACAGCATTGTCAGTATGTTTCTGAAACGCAGCCTGAATGGCAATGTGCTCTTCAGGGGTAACATCCATGGATGTGATAAAGATACGTTTAAGATCGGATGGGATCTCTTCAAAATCCTGTATGGAGCCGGAAGAGGCTGCCCTTTCCATTAACTCCTGGGAATATAGACCTCTCTCCTTGAGCGCCTCCACAAAGAGGGGATGGGCCTCTATCAGTTCATTTCCATCCAAGACTCGTCTTATATAACTGAGAGCAAAAAGAGGTTCGATTCCACTGGATGCGCCTGCAATGATGCTGATGGTGCCAGTAGGGGCAATGGTTGTAGTGGTAGCATTACGCATAAACTTAAGCCCCTGCTTCTCATAGAGACTTCCGGAAAATGCAGGGAAGTTTCCCCTTTTTTCTCCAAGCTCCATGGATGCAGCCTTGGATTCCTTGTCTATAAAGGCCATTATATCTTCAGCGATCTTTCGGGCTTCTGGAGAGTTGTAGGGGATAGAGAGAGCTATGAGCATATCAGCAAAACCCATCACTCCCAGACCAATCTTTCTGGTCCTCAGGGTCATCTCCCTTATCTTGTCCAGTGGAAATTTGTTGGCATCTATTACATTGTCCAGGAAATGCACGCCATCCCGAACCGTCTCTTTCAGGGCCTGATAGTCAAATTTGCCATTTCGGACAAAACTTGCCAGGTTTATGGAACCGAGATTACAGGACTCATAAGGTAACAGAGGCTGCTCTCCACAGGGATTGGTACTCTCGATCTCTCCCAGGTGGATTACAGGATTGTCTCGGTTTATCCTGTCCAGAAAAATAATGCCTGGCTCACCGCTGCTCCAGGCAGCCTTTACTATCTCAGCAAACACCTTTGGCGCAGATATTCTCCTGACCTCCTCACCGGTCCTCGGATTGTAAAGGGAATAGGATTCGCCAGCCCTGACAGCCTCCATGAATTCCTCGGTAAGGGCCACTGATATATTGAAGTTGTTAAGACGGTCAGTCCTTGTTTTGCATGTGATAAATTTTTCTATATCAGGGTGATCAACCCTGAGAATGCCCATGTTGGCGCCTCTTCGTGTGCCACCCTGCTTTATGGTCTCAGTGGCAACATCAAATATGGCCATGAAGGATATGGGGCCGCTGGCTACGCCATGAGTGGTCTTAACGATATCCCCTTCAGGCCGGATTCTGGAAAATGAGAAACCTGTTCCTCCTCCACTCTTGTGTATCATGGCTGTATGTTTCACTGCCTCAAAGATACTCTCGATGGAATCCTCCACTGGCAGGACAAAGCAGGCAGACAACTGCCCAAGAACCCTGCCTGCATTCATCAGGGTAGGACTATTGGGCATGAACCTGAAAGAGGTCATCAGATCATAGAAACGGTCTGTCAAACTGTCGATGTCTGAATTTGGATCATAATTTCTATCAGGTTCGGCTATTGCCCTGGCTACCCTTCTGAACATATCTTCAGGACGTTCAACAGGATTACCATCTATATCTTTTTTCAAATATCTCTTGGCAAGCACTACGAGTGCATTCTCTGACAGGGGCAGATCACTCTTGGGAAGTTCCATCTCCATTATTCTCCTGACCAATTTTTTTAGGTTGTAACAGCGAGATAATACAATATATGGTGAATGCAATGCTTTTTTGTGCGCCATATAGTATATGTCTTGCATAAATTGTCAAGAGATAAAATAACCTTTTTATTTCACGGCTATCTGATTAGATTTACATAAATTGTTACAGGATTCAGACAGAATTGGTTCTTACACACAAGGACTCCGATTATACAGCGCATGATCTTACCGAAGGCCTTAGTGAGTGACGCGCAGATCTACCTTGCTAATGCAACTGGCTGATTACTATATGGGGTCGCCTGGAAAACAGAAACAGGAGGAAAACTCTCTTCATGGCAGCAGAAATATGGATTTACAACACCATGAGCGGGAAAAAGGAGCTTTTACAACCAGTCCATCCAGATAGGGTTGGAATATATGCCTGTGGCATCACTGCCTATGACAGGTGTCATATTGGACATGCAAGGTCGGCAGTGGTTTTCGATGTTGTGGTAAAACATCTGAGGAATCGCGGTTATCAAGTAACTTTTGTTCGTAATTTCACTGACATAGATGACAAGATAATCAATAGGGCCAAGGAAGAAGGAATATCGCCTTCTGAACTGGCTGAAAGGGAGATTATAAATTATTACAAGGACATGGATGAGCTCGGAGTTGCAAGGGCTGATATAGAACCCAGGGCAACTGAACATATCCCTGAGATCGTCCAGCTTATAGAGAGA
>JALSKY010000266.1 GCA_026988585.1 Deltaproteobacteria bacterium | reverse complement strand
AGATTCGCACTAACCTCGGCACTCTCTATTTTCAGGCTGGAATGATACAGGAGGGGATCCAGGAAAACCTGGAGGCAATAAAGGTATATCCAAAGACCGCCGAGGCCTATGCCAACGTGGGCTCTGGTTATCTCCAGCTGGGTCAGTGGGAGGATGCAGCAGACTATTTTCAGAAGGCCTTGGAACTCAACCCAGACATGGTCCCGGCCCTGGCAAGCTATGCCTCTGTCCTCGTTCAGCTCGACCGGCTGGATGACGCCATTGAGGCAGCCCAAAAGGCGTGCAGTCTTGCACCTACCTTTGGTCTTGCATTCAACAATCTTGCCGTTGCCCATTATTACAAGGGCAACCGTGCCGAGGCAGCCGAGGCCCTCCGGCGTGCGAAGGAACTGAATTATCCTGTCCATCCCGAATTTGAAAAACTTCTCAAGGAATCTGAAACACAGTGATGCGTCAGGAACTGTTCACAAAAAAGAGAGGTCTTCAGGTAGAAGAGCCTGCATGTCCATTTTGTACACAGACTCTCAAACCGCCTCGGGATATGGAGCCCAAGAGGTTCGGTGATTTTGAATATGGTGCGTGCGATTGCGGTGCTGTATATGTTCACGATGTTACCGGGCATAATCTTGGCGCTGCCATGGTAGAGGCCCTTGGGTTTGCCTGTAACGATGATTGGGACATGGCATGGGATCTGTCTGCTGATGAGGACTATCAGGATGCCCTGTTGGAACACTATGACCTCAGGACGCACAAGATCTATCCCTTGGGTCATGATTATCATGGTAATCCGGTCCGTGGTGTCCTCTCATTTATAAGATTGAACGATGATCTTCGGGAGATAAAGGGAGACAGGCCGCAGCAGCGTTTTGCCAAGGTTGCGCGGTCTGCAGGTCGGAGTACAGCCTCAATGCTGCCTGAGGCCCATAGGAGACCCAAGGGCTCAGGTAGCAAGAAGAGGTTTTCCAAGCGGCAGGTTCAGAAGGCCGTAGAGGCACTGGATCGTGATTCCCTTGTGGAGATGGCTGTCCAGGATCCTTTACTGCTGCGCCGTATACAGAGACTCCTGTATGCAGCAGATCCTGTTATTCGTTGGAAGGCGGTCTTGATGCTGGGTGGTGTGGCTGGAGCCATAGCCCAGACGGAGCCATCCGTGGTAGGGGATCTTTTGCGCAGGCTGCTCTACTCTGCCAATGATTCAGCAGCAGCCAACTGGGGTGCAGTCGAGGCAGTTGGTGAGATAATCAGGGCCCAGCCTACACTCTATGGCTCGTTTGTGCGCCATATACTTGGGTTGTTGGGCGATCCGCCCTCCAGGCCAGCCGTAGCCTGGGCTGTGGGTCGTATTGGCGGAGTGCATCCCCAGGTTGTGAAACAGCACTCATTTTTTGCCCTGTTCGATCTACTGGAATCCAGTGATCCCGAGGTGAGGGGCTTGGCCGCCTGGGCACTTGGAGAGATGGGGGCAAGAGAGGCCAGAAAGGCCGTTGAGAAACTGCTGGACGACCAATCGGAGTTCGATCTCTTTGATGGTCGAAAGCTGCAAACGGTTGTAGTTGGGGATGTTGCCAGCGCAGCCATAAAAAAATTTGAGGAGACTGAAGGGGGCAACATAGTGAAAGAGGAAAAGGATACAAGAGATATGGATAACAGTGCTCCGGACAAAAAACATGGGGAGGCAGGCGAGGCCAATGAGGCTACTGAGCCCCAGGAGATCCAAGAGGCCCGCAAAATATTTCAGGAGGCCAACCTCTTTACCAATCGGGGCCAGTCCCTTGATGCCCTGGAGAGATATGAATCCATTTTGCCCGTATTTGAAAGACATGGATATCAGGCAGATGTTGCCAATGTCTGTGAAAAGATGGGTGATATCCATGTGATGAGAGGAAATGTAAAGTCTGCCCTGGCCCCATATCAGCGTGCCCTGGCCATCTGTGAGAAGGCCCAGGATGCCATAAGCACGGTATTGATGGTTGAAAAGGTTATTGATATATATCGCCACCTTGAGGAGTGGGAGAAGGCCCTGCCCTATTTTTTCAGGGGGCTGGAACTGGTAGAGGGGCTGAAGGATGTAAAGAGGGCTGCACTCTTCCTCTCCGGTATTGGAGACATATATTACAGACAGAAAAAATGGGAGGATGCCCTGGACGCCTACCAGCTTGCAGAGAAACTCCTACGGAACATGGGGGCACAAAATAGCGCTGATAAGCTCCGGCAGGGTATTGAAAAGGTAAAACAGCAGATTCAAAATGCTGCCGCAGGGTGATGAGTCTGGCTGGCAGATAAGGCCAGGATATAATAGACCTCAAGAGTTATGGAAACCTCATGGGACCCTATGAGACATCTAAGATGATGGCGGATACCGGCCATCTCCTGTCTCCTATGATCCTGTCCATGGATAGAGACAATTCATGGAGCCTTTGATGTATGAGTTCCATCCTTATGGTTTCATATCTCTTGCCCTCTTGGAACCTGCAGAGTCCGCATGCCACAGATCGGCCCTGGATCTCCAGAGGGGCCCCGTAGGTCCGACAGTTGACAGGACGCCAGATGTATAACATGCAGCTATTGTCGCTGTCTAAGAGTGGACAACGGATCCGTGTGTTGGAGATATCTGATGGTTTTCTGATCTCCTTTTTAAGTGTATTCCACTCCTTCATGGCCTTTTCCGCCTGCAGGGTGGCCTGTCTCCGTTTTTTTCGGGGCAGTTCAAGAAATGCCTGTTGCAGCGCGACGGCCTCGGCAAGGGAGACATCAAACACGGCATGACAGCAATCTGCACATCCTTTGCGGCATCTGATCTCTGCAGGATAGAGCTTGACAAGCCTGCTCACTGCCTGATCTATCTCATCAAAGAGTATTTTCAGTCTGTTTTGCATGATATACCTTTCTTCATCCCCATGAGGACTGTTTATGAAAAATAACTGGAACAGCCAGAATAATATGGACAGAAGCGAATGCAAGCGGTGCGGGACCTGTTGCAAAAAGGGTGGCCCGGCCCTGCACCAGGAAGATATGGGAATATTGATGAAGGGGGTTATTGGGCCGGAGGATCTCATTACCTTTAGAAAAGGAGAGCCTGCCTTTGATCCAGCAAGAGGCAAGTTAATGGAACTTCCCTGTGAGATGATAAAGATAAGGGGGGGGAAGGGGACAGGATGCTGTATCTTTTATTCAGCGGAGGAGAATTCATGCTCTATCTATCATGATCGCCCCCTTGAATGCAGGCTGTTGAAGTGTTGGGATAGTGCTGAAGTCGAAAGAATCTTTCTGAAGGATCTCCTTGCACGAAGGGATCTGTTCCGGCAAGCCCCATCGATCATGTCAGTGATAGAAGAGTACGAGAGGAGATTTCCTGTAGAGGATATGCTAGGGCTTTTGGGATCAGAGCGATTCTACAGGGCGGAAGAACTGGATGAAATGTTTCGACAACGGGTATCGTCGTCCTTTGAGCTTTCAGACAATCTGCTAATCCTTATTCTCGGCAGGCCTCTGTCCCTGCTCAGAAAACAGATAGATCCAGGAGGTTAGTGAATAGCTGTTCATCTTTTTTAACCTTGAATGTAAACTCATTCAAAATAGCTGGCTATTTTGAATTCATCCTCATTCTAACCGATTGATAAGTGGCAAGTTTTGTCTGTGAGTTTGCCAGGTATGGGCGCATCTCAGCCTTGAATTTAATCTTGACAACCGATTGATTGATATATTAAAAATGTTCCGAACAATGGTTGATGGGCAGTTTGTTTCATGTGTTCATGTTTGAGGCATGTCATATCTGCTCACCATCTCACTGAATCTTTACTCATCAGCTATACTCGTCCGGGCATCAGGTTCGGGTTGTGGGTGTATATACAATTTAAGAAAAAACCTAAGGAGGGAGATTTAAATGGCAGATGTCAAAAAACATGACACTCCGATGTGCGATGAGCTCAAGAAGGGGCCATGGCCAAGCTTTGTAGATGACATAGAGCAGCATGGTCTGAAGGGCAAGCAGGAATGTCTCGACCTGCTGGGGCTCCTGGAGCTTTCATTTGTTCACAAGGAAACCCACTGGAAACATGGAGGAATCGTGGGTGTTTTCGGGTATGGTGGTGGAGTTATCGGAAGGTACTGTGATGTGCCTGAAGATTATCCATCCATTGCTCACTTCCACACCATGCGTGTAAATCAGCCTGCATCAAAGTTTTACAATACCGCCTTTCTGCGGAAGATCTGTGATATCTGGGATCATCGCGGAAGCGGTATGACCAACTTCCACGGTTCCACAGGCGATATCATCCTCCTGGGGACTACTACAGATCAGCTCGAGCCTGTTTTTTACGATCTTACCCATCAGATGAACATAGACCTTGGTGGTTCAGGCTCCAACCTTCGTACTCCCGCCTGCTGTATTGGTAAGGCAAGGTGTGAGTGGTCCTGTATCGATACCCAGCAGGTATGTTATGACCTGACCCAGGAGTATCAGGATGAGCTGCACAGGCCTGCATTTCCGTACAAGTTCAAATTCAAGATTTCAGGATGTCCAAATGACTGTGTGGCAGCCATTGCCAGGAGTGATTTCTCTATAATAGGAACCTGGAAGGATGACATCCGTATTGATCAGTCTGCAGTGAAGGCATATATGGGCGGAGAGCTCAAGCCGAATGCAGGTGCCCACAGTGATAGGGATTGGGGTCCATTCGATATCCAGAAGGAGGTCATTGATCTCTGTCCCACCAACTGTATGTGGATGGAGGGGGATGAGCTCAAGATAGATAATCGTGAGTGTACCCGTTGTATGCACTGTATTAACGTGATGCCCGATGCCCTGAGGCCGGGAACAGAGACCGGCGCAACTATTCTTCTTGGTGCCAAGGCCCCGATCCTTGATGGTGCTCAGCTTTCCACCCTTGCTGTGCCATTCGTTCCTATGGAGGCCCCTTATGATGAGCTGAAAGAGGTGGTTGACAAGGTCTGGGATTGGTGGATGGTTGAAGGAAAGAACAGGGAGCGGTTTGGAGAGCTCATCCAGCGCCAGAGCCTCCAGGAGATGATCAAGAGACTGGAACTGAAACCTATTCCTCAGCACGTCAAGGAGCCGAGAAGCAACCCCTATGTCTTCTGGTCAGAGGATGAGGTTGAAGGCGGCTGGGATCGCGACATCGCAGAGTTCCGTAAGCGTCACGCTGCATAATCAAAATTTTCAGGAGGTAATATAATGGCCTTAGATATGGATGCCTTGAAGGAGTTGTATGGAGACAAGCTGGGTTTTGATATCAGCGAGAAGCTGGCAGAGCCCTATGATCCGGAGCTTGCAGGAAAGCTCTTTGACCCGAAAAAACCCATGGAGAACCGGCTTACCGACCTGGGACCTCCATTTTATGGCCAGTTCTTTCCTGAGGTCATAAAGAAGAACTATGGTGAGTGGAAGACTCATGAGATCGTACAGCCAGGTGTGATCAAATATACTGCTGAAGGCGGTGATCAGGTCTGGGTGGTTCGCTGTGGCGCACCCCGTCTCATGACCACTGACATGGTAAGAGAGATCTGTGAGATAGCTGACAAGTACTGTGAAGGCCATCTCCGCTTTACTACTAGGAACAATCTTGAGTTCCATGTAACCAGTGAGGATCAGCTCCGTGCCCTCATGGATGATCTCAAGTCCAGGAAGTTCCCGGGTGGCTCCTACAAGTTCCCTGTAGGCGGTACCGGTGCATCTGTGACCAATATCGTCCATACCCAGGGATGGGTACACTGTCATACCCCTGCAACCGATGCATCCTCAGTGGTAAAGGCGGTGATGGATGATATGTTCGAGGAGTTCCAGAGCCACAAGCTGCCTGCCCAGGTGAGGATAGCTCTTGCCTGCTGCCTGAACATGTGCGGTGCTGTTCACTGTTCTGATATTGCTATTCTTGGAGTACACCGTAAGCCTCCTTTTGTAGAGGACGATCGTGTAACCGGTGTCTGCGAGATTCCTCTTGCAGTGGCATCCTGTCCTCTCGGAGCCATCAAGCCGGCCACTGTAGAGGTGGATGGCAAGAAGATCAAGACTGTCAGGGTCAAGAATGAGCGTTGTATGTTCTGCGGCAACTGCTATACGATGTGTCCTGCCATGCCTCTCGCCGATGGTGAGGGTGATGGAATTGCCATTCTGGTAGGCGGCAAGATCTCAAACAGGATATCTGCTCCCAAGTTCTCAAAGCTGGTAATCCCCTATATCCCCAATGAGCCCCCGCATTTCGAGTCCACAGTCAAGGCAATCAGAAAGATCCTGAATGCATACTCTGAGGGCGCCAACAAGTATGAGCGTATTGGTGAGTGGGCTGAGCGGATCGGTTGGGAGCGTTTCTTTGAGAAGTGTGACATTCCATTCACTGACAAGTCTATCGATGACTACAGGTTGGCCTACGATACCTATCACACAACCACTCAGTTCAAGTGGAGTGTACATACTGACAACTTTTAGGAAGGGGGTTTTTCACTGATGGGAGCAAACATAGAAGAACTTAAGGAAAAGATCCTGGAGTTTGCCAAGAAGAAGGCAAAACATAAATCCAAGATGTATATCAAGGATCTTTACAAGGCCGATACCAGTGCATCTCCTCGTGAGATCAAGAAGGCAGCAAACATGCTGGTGCAGGAGGGGAAACTTGAATTTTTCTCCTCAGGAAGCACCACCATGTATGGTGTGCCTGGCATCGGCAAGACTGAAGAGGATCAGTTCGGAACCCTGGATTAAGGGGATCAAACTGATAACTTTTCCCGGCCTGATCAGACCTTCAGGCCGGCTTGACTGACCTTGTGAGAGTGTACTACAGGTCTCCAGGTCAGCTATACTGTTGTTAAAAAGGGGGATGCCTCATCAGAGGTATCCCCCTTTTTTCTTTTTTTCATTCATGGAAAAATTTTTCCTTTTGGGAATTGAAATTCCCATATTTGCGAAAAAAAATTCCATCAAAGTAGCCTGTGATGTTTTTTGCCCTATTTAGGGCATGATTTCTTATCCTTTTTACCTCCTTTTTTTGGTACGAAAATCGCAAAAAAGATTTTAAAAAAAATTAAGGAGGCGCTCCATGAAAACAAATATATTCTGTGGTCTCGTAATGCTAACATTTTTTTCTCTCGGGATAGAGGCAGATGCCCTGGAGCTGGGAACCAATATCACCGTTTATGATGGCTCAAGCTCGCAGCAGCAAGGGTGGCACGGCGAAAACGAGGATCAGGAGGTGGAACCGGGCTGTGTGGCAACTCAATATTGGGATCTTGAAGGTTTTTTTCTCAAAGGTTGGGAGCTGCAGGTGATAGGAGGTTTTGATTTCAAGAATGGGTATGACAATGTCCAGATTGGGGATATCTTTATTGACGTGGATGGTAACTATGATCCGCTGGCAACGACAGGTAGCGGGAACAGTAACGTAAACAGCAATTTTGGATATGAATATGTCCTGGATCTCGATTTCAGTGATAACGGAAACACCTATACTCTGTACAGCCTGGACACCACTGATGTAACCACCACTGTTTATTATTCACAGAATAGCAACTCCAACCCATGGAGATATTTTTCCGGCGGAACATATTTGCAATCAGGCAGTTTCGATTATCTTTCAAATCTCTCAGATACTGATACCGGTTTCTTTGGCGGTAGTCATTATGCCCTGACAGGTTTTGACCTGGGCTTCATAGAGCCGGGCACCAATTTTACCGCCCATCTCACCATGGGATGTGGCAACGATAATCTTATGGGTCAGGGCACAGCTCCGGTTCCTGAGCCGGCCACCTTTATCTTGATGGGAATGGGTCTGTTGGGGATCGCAACTGCTGCCAAGAGATTTCCTGGAAAAAAGGGGGCCTGAGCAGTCCAAAATTTCAAAAAACTGAACAGGGAATCGTCAACATAGGGGCTGGGGGAC
>JALSKY010000265.1 GCA_026988585.1 Deltaproteobacteria bacterium | reverse complement strand
CTTCTCTCCCCGTGCCCTGGCATATCCTACAAGCCACCTGATTGCCAATGCACGCCTGCGCTCAGGCCGAACCTCTACAGGGACCTGATAGGTTGCACCACCCACTCTTCTGGAACGAACCTCCACAATGGGCTTCACATTCTCCATGGCCTCCTCGAACACCTTGACAGGATTCTCGTTGGTGCGATCTTTTATGATCTCCATGGCATCATAAAAGATTCCACGGGCTACACTCTTTTTCCCCTGTCTCATGAGGCCATTTATAAACTTGGATACCAGAACATTCTTGAACTTTGGATCCGGCTGAATCTCTCTCTTTGGAACTTCTCTTCTTCTTGGCATGACACCTACCCGCTGAGACTATTTTGGCCTTTTGGTACCATATTTGGACCGGGCCTTACGCCGATCCGCAACTCCAAGGGCATCAAGGGTACCTCGAACTATATGATACCTGACTCCTGGCAGATCCTTCACACGACCACCCCTGATAAGCACTACTGAGTGCTCCTGCAGGTTATGCCCGATCCCCGGTATATATGATGTTACCTCTATACCGTTTGTTAGGCGCACACGTGCAACCTTCCGCAGGGCGGAATTTGGCTTCTTGGGAGTAGTGGTATAGACACGTGTACATACTCCCCTTTTCTGAGGACAGGACTCAAGAGCCGGGGCCTTGGTCTTCTTTTTGATCTGCTTTCTGCCCTTCCTTACCAGCTGATTGATTGTCGGCATACCTTTTAAACTCCGATATCCTCTTTGTTAAAACCTTGTTAAAACCTGTTTATCAAAACGCAATAAAGGCCGTTACCGCAACCTCACCTCCACAAAACTGAGGAGAGGTGCAGGGGCCAATGAAGGTTCGCACTTAATAATGGGTTAGTTTTGTATTGTCAAGTCCTAAAAATCTTTTTATATGCCTGAACCAGTAAGCAGATTCAGCAGTCAGGACCGAACAGCAATTTATAATATCTAATTCTGATTTTGTCAAACATCATCAAAAGAGAAAAAGAGGATTTGAATCAAATGACAAGAGAATCAACCAGTGGGATAAGGAGGGTGCTGCTTACTGATATCGGCAACACCCACACCACAATAGGCCTGGCAATTGCCACGCGTCGAACCGCCGCCACCCTGAAAGAGACCTGGAGAATAAAGACAGATACAGAGATGACACCGGATCAGCTTGCGATCCAGCTCCAGACCCTTTTGTCCTTCGCGGATTCAGAGATAACTGAGATAGATGATATAATGTTTTCCTCTGTAGTGCCTGTTGTCTCCCGCTGCTGGCAGATGATGTGCCGTGACTACCTTGGCAAGTCAGCCATTGACGCACATGATAACGCTAAAAACATGGTGGCCTTCAAATACCCAAATCCTGAAGAAGTTGGCACTGACAGGCTGATCAACGCCATAGCTGCCTTCAGCAGGACAAAGAGGGCATCCATAGTAGTGGACCTGGGCACGGCCACCACCTTTGACTGCATCTCTGAAACAGGAGAATATCTTGGAGGAGCCATTGCTCCCGGCATCCTCTCCTGCATGAATGCCCTCTCCTCGTCCACTGCCAAACTCCCCTCTGTCGGCTTTCCTGAACAACCGCCCCAGGTCCTTGGCAAGGATACTGTAACAGCCATCCAGTCAGGTATTCTTCATGGCTTCGGGGCGATGGTGGATGGACTTGTCAAAAGACTGCGCCGGGAGTTTTCTGATGGGGCTGAAGTGCTTGGAACTGGTGGTCTGGCGCCTCTACTCCAGCCTTATACCAGTTCCATGAGAAAGGTGGTAAAGGATCTCTCCCTGGAAGGACTAATCCTGGTTTATCAGACGTTGAGCAGGCAATAGAAGAACTGGTTAGAGATAAGGGAAGTGCTCGCTTTCAAGGCCCAAGCAGAGCATTCGAAATCTGAAGTTACTTCTCCTGAATCAGAGCGAGGAGCAACTCTGCCTGACGTTCTGCAGCCTTTCCAGCCAGCCTTTCAAGGGCTGTCCTGGCCCGATGCCCCGCCTCTTTTCGAAACTCCTGGTTTTCCAGCAGGAAGCCAACTGCCTTTGCCAGTTTTTCCGGTGCGTTCACCATCAATCCAGCCCTTTGTTCCTCCAGGGCATCTACTGCATCTTCAAAATTATATGTGCTTGGCCCGTAAACCACAGGACACCCCCAGGCAGCAGGCTCCATCAGATTCTGGCCGCCGAGAGGCTCCAATGTCCCGCCTACAAAGGCCACAGAGGCTATAGAGTAGATGGAAAAGAGCTCTCCTATCTCATCCACCAGGACAACCGGAGGAAGTCCTTTTCCCTGTTCCATTCCGACACCCTCCCTGCCCCCTGCTTTCAGAGCGGACCATCCCGCAAATTCCAGACCAGACCTTTTCAGGAGTGCCTCTATCTTCTGATTTCTCTTGAGATGTCTCGGAGCGAGAACAAGACGCAAACCTGAAAAATCCCGCCAGAGCAGACGGAAGGCCTCAATCATGTATTGATACTCTTTTTTCCTGAGGCTGCCACAGACCCACAACAGGTCCCCTGATGAAACCTGCAGCAATCTGGCCATATCCTTACGGATCTTGCTCCCCTGTCCATTGACCCGGTTCAGCAGTCCCTGATATTTGGCATTGCCTGTCACCATGACACTATCCGGTCTTGCGCCGAGAGACAGAAACCGGTCACGATTCTTTTCCGAAACAACACACACCCTATGAAACCCCAAGAGCATACCGGCCATCATCCTGCGGATACGCCTGTAGCGCGGCAAGGATCGCTCCGATATTCTTCCATTCAGGAGGACGCTTTTTATCCCCTGTTGACTAATCTCATGAAGAAAATTGGGCCAAAGCTCTGTCTCTACACAACCATATACCTGCGGGGAAAGGGCAGAAATTGCACTGGCAACCGAACTCGGAAAATCTACCGGATATGGTACAACTGCAAAACGGCCACCTGAAATCCGGGCCGCCCTCTGAAGGCCTGTAACCGTAAAGGCAGAAACAACTATGCGAAGATCAGGAGATCGTTCCAGAAGAACATCAATTATCGGTTCAAGTACTGCCTGTTCCCCTACGGAGACACCGTGAAGCCAAAGATGGTATGGGCCTTTTGACACAACATCTTCAGGATACTCTCCGAACCGCCCTCTCCACACCAGGGCATCCTGGGCATCCATATCCCTTTTTAGAATTGAATTGACAAAAAGCCCCCCTCTGTAACAGAGTCTTGCGCCAGCACCGAAAGCTGAAGATACTGCTCTATAGACCTGATACACGCTGCCTCTTCACCTCATAAAGAGCAATTGCCAGGGCTGCTGATGCATTCAGAGAATCCACTTGTGGTGCCAAAGGGATGGAGGCCAGCACAGCACACTGTCGCGCTACCGATTTTCTTATGCCGCGATCCTCTGCTCCAACCACTACAGCCACAGGCCCTGTGAAATCCATGGAATAGATGGGCTCCGTTGCCCGCCCATCCAGCCCTGCAATCAGGATCCCCATTTCATGAAATCTATCCATTATGGTAAGGATGCTGTGGATCCTGCAAACCCTTGCAGAAAAGATGATGCCGGCTGATGCCTTCACCACCGCACCTGTAACCGGCGCACTCTTTCTGGATGGCACCACAACCGCATAGGCTCCGAAGGCCACACTGCTCCTGATAATGGCTCCAAGATTCTGGGGATCTGTAAGGCTATCCACCATGACCAAAACCGGGAATTCCGTAGCAATACCCCGGGAGAGCAGTGCCTGTAGATCTGACAGTAGCTGATCCTGGGAGATCTCCCATACTGGTTGAACAATAGCTGCAATCCCCTGATGAACTGTTCCTGAAGTGATGGAAAGCCCATGGAAATCTCGGACCTCTTCAACTCTTGCCCCCCTTGATCGAGCAAGATTCAGCAAGGCCTTCTGAGCCTTCTTCCTGCCAAATGTCGGCAGACAATAGATCACTTCAACTGCAGAAGGCGCAACAGACAAGGCTTCCCGCACAGGATGGATGCCAAAGATCAACAATCCATCCTGTCCATGAACACCTGCCGAGATGTTGCAAGGACCGGATTTTCCCGTTCTACCTCTCCTCTGAATGGTTGGCGTCATATTTTACAGGAACCAGGCGTCAGCAGGAAGATTCAACAGGGAGAGATCTACAGAGGCCAAGACACGGGGAGTTTTGAGACGGACAGATCCTATGATGGAAGAAAGAGAGCGAAATGCATCATCCAGGATATCATTGACCACAGTATAATCATATGAAGAGACTGACTCCATCTCCTGCATGGCATTTCTCAGCCGGAGCGCAATCCTTTCCCTGGATTCACTCCCTCTTTTGAGCAGCCTTTCCTCCAGTGCCTGCCAGGATGGCGGCAGGATAAAGATGGAGATTGCGGTTGGGAACCGCTTTCTCACCTGGGCAGCCCCTTGCACATCTATATCCAGGATCACATCTATCCCCCTGGAGAGCTGATCCATCACCTGGCTCCTGGCAGTTCCATAAAGGTTGTCATGGACACGGGCCCACTCCAGAAACTCATCCCTGGCAACCATATCCTCAAATTCTTTTGAAGAGACAAAATGATAGTCTCTGCCATCTACCTCTCCTGGCCGAGGAGACCTGGTGGTATGGGAAACAGAGAAGGCCAGTCCATCCATCCGCTGGAGCAGCATCTGGCAAAGGGTACTTTTGCCTGCCCCGGATGGAGCAGAAATGACAAAAAGATCACCCTTGGAATGAGGCATCTTCCTACTTTGATTCCTTTCCTTCATGCTTGGCAACAAAGTCCGCACTGAGCCTCTGTGATATGGTCTCTGCCTGTATGGCAGAGAGGATTATGTGATTACTATCAGTGATAACTATGGAACGGGTACGGCGTCCTTGAGTGGCATCTATAAGACGACTATTGCTTTTTGCCTCCTCCCTCAACCTCTTCATTGGAGCGGAAGAGGGATTTACAATGGCAACAACCCGGTCTGCCACAACAGTATTACCAAAACCGATATTTAAAAGTTTATACCTGAAACTCATATCTCTCTTTCATCCTTTCATTATTGAATCATTTTTTTCTGATATCAGTAAAGCAAAAAATAAATACTCCCGCTCTCGAATCAAGCCAAAAACAGCAATATCCATAATTATCATCATTAACGGCAGATTACCACTTTTAATGAAAGAAATGGATGGATTTTCCTGCACCGGGAACAGATTTCAGGATCAGTTTCAGGGAACAACCTAAAGAAAAAAGACAATGAAAAAACAGAGTTAGCTTTATTATCAGACAATTACCCCAAAACTGCTACCCAAAAGCAGCCTTGCACTTTGCTCAAGCGATTGACAAATACTGGACGGGAAAGAAGACTGGATGAAAAACCATACTAAAAAGATAATATCAGGGATGAAATGGGGAGAAACAGAGGGGCATCAAGGTAAAATCCATGATGCCCGCAAATCAGTGCATGCTACCCTATATTCTTCCTGGAGAACCCAATCAATCCGGCAAGCCCGGAAGCCAAAAGCAGAACTGCACCGGGGACCGGTACCAGCTGTGGATCTTGGACGGGAGTTATCTGAATATTGAAGGGATCTGTTGTGATGGAAAGAAGAAAATCCCCTCCCTCTCCCAGTTCAAATTCAGGATCCAAAAGGCTCATGGCAAAGGTAAAAAGAGACTCCAAGCCTGAGCCCAAAAAGGCTCCAGTCCCCTGTTCGGAATCTCCAGGTTCAGGGCAGGCAGCGGGACAGCAGTTCATTCCCTGCCAATCCTCCCCGCTGAAGATATTGAATACATAAAAGTTGAAATTGACATCTCCATCCGAAAGCCAGTCTGTTGTACTGGCCTGAGCAGATACAGCGAAGGTCAGAAAGACCCCAAGGCAAAACACCACAATTCTTTTGGACATAGCTACCTCCTCTAAGTTTTTGTATCGAATCCAAAACCTACAGGAGTATACGCAATTGTTATGCCGTACTAAACATCATACCAAATTTTGCACCTGCTCTCTGATCTTCTCCAGTTCGCCCTTGATTTCCACTACCATCTGGGATATGGAGGAGTCTGAACCCTTTGAAGAGATGGTATTCACCTCTCGAAAGATCTCCTGGACCAGAAAATCCAACCGCCTGCCAACCTCTCCGCCCTGACGCAGATAATGTCTGAACTGGCCTACGTGGCTCCTGGCCCTTACAAGCTCTTCAGTGATATCGAGACGATCTGCCAACACGGCAATCTCCTGGGCGATGCGTTCATCATCAACAGATATATCAGCGACCATAGCCTGAATCCTTTCTCTAAGAGTCTCCTGGGCCTGAGACAGCCGTTCAGGTGCCCTCTTCTCAATAGCAGAGAGCAGCTCTTCTATCCTATCCAGCCTGGAAGAGATATCCTGCACCAGGGCTTCAGCCTCTTTTTGAGCCATGGTGCAAGCCGCCTTCACCAGATCCTGCAGCAGGGGAAAGATTCTCTGCCACAGGAGTTCTGTATCTGCAGGGGCTTCCCGAACCAGGATGACCTCATTGAGATTGGTAAGCAGATCAGAGATAGCAAACTCTCCAGGCAGGACAAGATCCCTCTTCAACAGATCCACCGCCTTTACGTATTCACGGGCCATGGCGAGATCAGGCTCAAAGGAGACCGTGGAATCCTCCATGGAGATATAGGTCACAAAAAGGTCCACCCTTCCCCGGATCATGGTCTCTTTCAGGTATTTGCGTATCCTGTCTTCCAGTGGGGCAAGAGATTTCGGAAGCCTGATATGGGCATCCAGAAACCGTGAATTAACACTCCTGAGTTCAAGGTTTACACTCCAGTCGCCTTGATTTACCTCCTGTCTTGCATAAGCGGTCATACTGCGAACGTTCATATTCAGCCTCTTTTTCATAATCAACAGTTATTTCTTGAGCTTCAGATCATATTGGCCTGTTTCAGGAGAACCTTGAGACCCTTACGGGCACTGTTCAGAAAATCCAGGGTCCAGACATCCTGATAATCAGGAAAGGTCCATTCCAAGGGTACGAATCCCCCCTTTTTATATATCAAAGTTAAATCGGCAAATATCCCATCTGCGAGGTAGATCCTGTGCAGGAAATTTTTGCTTGTGGCCAACACCAGCCTCTCTAAGGTCAAGATCCCAGGATCCACATTCACTGTACGATTTCCGCCAGTATCCAGAAACATGGTTTCCATCTCCCGTGCCATCTGCTTTGCAGGGACAAGAAGGTCCTGTGACCATACTCCTTCATAGATGAGAAAAAGGCGCAGGAGATCATCGCCCATCTCCGGCCTGTAATAGTTGGTATAATGGAATGGGACCTCTGGAGAACGCATGGCAATCTTTGGAAGGCCCTGTGCAGGATGCCAACCCTCTGAACACAATATCATCTTGGAGTGGGCAAGGGCCTGAACATGAGAGGTGAGCTCATTTTCAAACCGATCCAGATCAAGAGATGGCCGGAACAGAAGGCCAACCAGAAAAAGACCGCCTGCTGGAGGAGTCAGATCCCTCATGGATGATAAATCTCATTCATAACTATTCTGTTCATAGATCGCTATCTGTCTGAATTAGACCATCTTTCATGGCGTGTCGAATCTCCTGCACAGAGACTGTAGCAGTACCAACCTTGCCAACCACAATCCCTGCAGCCAGATTGGCAAGCCAGGCAGCCTGACGCATATCCAGCCCTGACACAAGCCCGAGTGCAGCCGTAGAGATTACCGTATCCCCTGCGCCGGTAACATCGAAGACCTCTCTGGCCGCAGTAGGAATGGAAAAGATCCCCCTTTTCCTCTGCCACAGGGCCATACCTTTAGGGCCCCTTGTTATGAGCACACCTGATGCGGAGAGCTTATCCCCAATAAGTCCGGCCGCCCTTTCTACATCCTGATCAGTCTCTATCCTGATACCGGCCATGATCTCTGCCTCGAGATTGTTGGGAGTCAACAGGGTAACCCCTCTGTAAAGATGGGCATTGTCAGGCTTTGGAT
>JALSKY010000264.1 GCA_026988585.1 Deltaproteobacteria bacterium | reverse complement strand
CTGCCCCGCCCATATCATACTTCATCCCTGCCTGTGCCTTCTCCGGCTTGAGGCAGTAGCCTCCTGTGTCAAAGGTTACCCCTTTGCCCACCAGACATAGGTGTTTGATATTTTTACCCCTTGGGCTGTATGTGCCTGTTACGAGACATGGTCGGGATGCAGCACCCTTGCCAACGGCAAGGATCCCTCCGCACCTCTCCTTTTCCAGCCGCTTTTCATTCCAGACAGTGATCTTGAGGCCGACCTTTCTCCCTCTTTCCTGGAAGAGCCTGGCAAGGCTTTCCGGGTGGATCTCATTGGCAGGTTCGTTCAGTATATCCCTGGCGAAATTGGTCCAGCGGAAGATCACCTCCTGCCTCTTGATTTCCTCTGTGAGCTTTTTCCCTGGCTTGCTCTCGAAACAGGCAAGGACAGCAGGATATTCCGGCTTTTCCGATAGATACCTGTCAAAGGAGTAACTGCCAAGGATGGTTCCCTCATGGATGGCAGCAGCCGCATCCCTGTCCCTTTTCTGCACAGGAACCAGCACCCTGTTCAGCTTTTCATCCCTGGCAAGGGAGATGGCAGAGGAGACAGCCCTTTTCAAGGCCTCTTCCCGCGAGATATGTTTCTGGTCCAGACGAACAGCCCTTGCCATCACCCTCTTCCCCTGCAGCCTTGCTGAAAATACCATGCTGCTCTTGCCCTGCTCAGCAGGCGGGAGCGCACTTCCCTGTATCTCTTCCGGTATTATCCCCTCAGGGAAGATTGCCTCTGTATCGTCAGCCCAGCAAAGGAGCAGAAGATCTCCATCCTCTATCTCAATCCCTTTCCTGATCTCAAATTCTGAACACCCCATATCCTGTCTCCTTTCCAACTTTCAACTATTTTTCTGGTTATTCAGTCTCTACAAAAAAACTCAGCGGAAAACAGCCATCATCCCGGATCACGCCTTCTCTCCCAGCATTTTTGCTATCTGATGCCGTGTCTGCATGGCCGCTTCCTCCTTTTTGAGCCTTCTGCCATCCTGTTTTATCTGAATGGGTGTGCCGATTCTCACCTTTATCCTGCCTGGCCTTGCCCAGATAGAGCCCTTGGGAAGAATGGAAAATGTCCCGCTGATGGCAACAGGCAGAATAGGACAGCCTGATTTCATGGCCAGCATGAATGCCCCGGCCTTGAACTCCTGGAGCCTGCCGTTCCTTGTCCTGGTGCCTTCAGGGAAGATAACTATGGATGCCCCCTCCTTTATCTGTTTTGCTGCCCGCTGCAGGCTTTTTACCGCCTTTTTGCCTCCGGACCGGTCAATGGGTATGTAACCGGCTGCACGCATGGAAAATCCCAGCACCGGAATCCTGAACAGCTCCTCCTTCACCACGAAACGGAACGGGACGGGCAGGGCCTGATAGAGTACCAGTATATCTACCTGGCTGGCATGGTTGCAGGCAAAGATAACCGGTGTGTCCATAGGGACGTTTTCCTGCCCCTCCACTTCTATCCTAATGCCGGAAAGGAACAGCACTATCCCGGACCAGATCCGGGCCACTTTGTGACAAATATCCGGGTCGCCGGTGATTTTGGATAGAATAGTGGCAACAGGACCCAAAACCGCAAAACTCAGCGGCAGAACCAGGAGAAATATTACCGGTGTCAGGTATCTCATAACTCGAAAAGACCTCTTGGAGTAACTGTTTCCTCTGAAACTTAATGCTGTTGATCCATGAGCGTCAATAACGAAAGGGCCTTATCCTGAGCCTTCGCCGGATTATGTGGCCGGCAAGATCGAAAACCCTGTCTGAATGGTCGATTATCACCGTATCCGCACTGGCCTTTATTCCTTTCTGCCCTGCAAGCTCTTTTTCTCCTGTAGATGAAAGGGTGCAGAGGCCAGGGATCCGGCACTCTTTCATCCATCTTGTTATCCTTGCTGCAAGCTCGGCGCTCTTGCTCATGGGACGATCCAGAACTACCTCAATCATGCCGGGCTCCCTTTCCTTCAGAAATCTGAGGATATGGGACCAGGCCACCCTTGTCTGCTCCGTAGCCATGAAAGAGCGGAATATCCTGCTCACATCCCTGACGAATCCATCATCTGCAAGGATTATGAGCCGGCCCGACAGGGCACTCTCTATGGTAATGGTGACGTTGTAACCATCTATTATCACCCTCTCTTTAGAGAGGTCGCATGCCTGGACTACCCGTCTCCGTCTCTCTTTTACCGTTGCTGCAGGAAAGGCAGACCTGAGCAGGATATCCCTCTCCCGGGCTGAAAGCTGGTAGTGATCCCCTATAAACCTGATGGCAGATCTTCTTGGGTATCCCCTGGCATCTATCCAGCGAAGATCCCTTGCTGCCTCCTTGAGCAGTTTCTGCCTGATCCCTTTCCCCACAGTTTCTGTCTTGATGCAGTCTCTTTTCGGCTGCGGTTTGGAAATCACCTTTCCTTCACCATAAAGATCAAGGTTGCCTGTTTCCCTGTTGATAATTAAGATTCATTATTATGGCAAATCTATTCGACATTTTAATCTATCCCCATGAGATCCTGTCCGCCAGGGCTAAGCCAGTGGAGAAGATTGATCAGGAGTTCCAGGATTTCGTGGACAGGATGATCAGGACAATGTATGTGGCAAAGGGTGTCGGGCTCGCTGCCAATCAGGTGGGAAGTCTGCTCAGGGTGGTTGTTATGGATATATCCCAGGAGCGGGGCAGGGAGCAGATAGTGCTGGTGAATCCAGTGATTACCGCTGCTGAAGGGAGTGAAAAGGCCGAGGAGGCCTGTTTGAGTGTCCCTGGATATGCGGCAACCCTGGTGAGGCCCTCTGAGGTGGAGGTCAAGGGGTTTGACAGGCATGGCAAGGAGATCTCTCTCCAGGGAGATGGACTCTTTGCAAGGTGTGTTCAGCATGAGCTGGATCATCTCGATGGCATCTGCTACGTGGATCGGCTCAGTCCCTTGAAAAAGGGGCTTTTCCGTAAGAAATGGCGCAAGATTCATCCGGGACAGGATCGTTTGCCTGCAAAGGTAGCTGCTGGAGATGGTGATTGATTCTATGCAGGGATGTAGGGCTGCAGGGCTGGGAGGTTAGATGCAGAAGAGCAGAAGAACCAGATTCAGGGTGGTTTTCATGGGGACACCGGAGTTTGCCGTTCCCTCTCTCAAGGGGCTGATCCAAGGTCCGGACGAGATCGCTGCAGTTGTGAGTCAGCCTGACAGGCCCAGGGGAAGAGGAAGAAAACTGGTGCCCACACCTGTAAAGGAGGTTGCCCTGGATGCAGGCCTCAGGGTGATGCAGCCACGCCGGGTGAGAGAGCCGGAGTTCCTGGATGAGATCAGGGCAATATCACCTGATCTGATCCTGGTGGCTGCCTTTGGTCAGATCCTGCCTCAGGAGCTTCTGGATATACCAGGGATAATGCCCATGAATGTTCATGGTTCTCTGCTTCCTGCCTATAGGGGTGCAGCCCCTATCCAGTGGGCACTGATAAACGGTGATGAGAAGACAGGTATCACCATCATGAGGATCGATGCAGGTATGGATACAGGGCCAATGCTCCTGAAACGGGAGCTGGCCATTGGAGAGGATGAGACATTCGGCACTCTCATGCCGCGGATGGCAAAGCTTGGGGCAGAGGCCCTGATGGATGCACTGGATCTCCTGGAAAAGGGTAAACTGAAGGAGCAGCCCCAGCCTGAAGAGGGGGTAACCTATGCCCCTCCCATAAAGAAGGAGCAGCTCCATATCGACTGGTCCCAGCCAACCCGCATGATACACGGCACTATCCGTGCCTTTGATCCCAGGCCAGGCGCATGGACCATGATGAATGAGGAGCGCACACGGCTCTTTTCACCTTTCTTTGTCAGGATACCGAGACCTGAAGGTGCTGTTCCCGGACAGGTACTGGAAGCAGATAAGAGAGGCATGCTGGTGGCTGCTGGTGACGGCGTGCTCGGTATTGCTGAACTGCAGAGGCCAGGGAAGAAACGCCTTGCCGTCGGTCAGTTTCTCATGGGAAGAAAGGTGGTGCCCGGGACGGTTCTTGAGTGAACACTCCCGATTCTGCCTGATCTGTCTATATGACTGGCAGTTTTGGAAATTGACCACTCCCTGGGAAGCTGCGTATCTTTAGTCATACAAGCCATATCTCGTTGTTTTTGCACTTCCAAACCTCCATGCAGCCTCTCTTTCGCGCCGGACTGAAGGGAATAGAGGGCAGCACCAGAGTGTGTACTTTCCGGTAATTTGTTCAGGAAAAATTTTTTCATCAACTGTTTGATCGACATGATTTGGGTCTTAGATCTATTGGTTCAGCCGTGTGGGCTGCATAATATAAAAGATAAGATAGACAGGTTTAACTGTTTGGATGGATAGAAAGATCATTCTCAAGAAGGGAAAAGTAAAGAAAAGGGGAAGGAAGCACCGGAGTGGTAAAGGGCCTGGCAGGGGAAGGAATTTCAGTGTCCGGGTGCTGGCAGTCAAGATCCTGGTGCAGTGGTTTTCTGCCCGGTCTATGAGACGTACGGAGATTGAAGAGCTGATCTCCCGGACATTGGGTGAAGACGCAGGCAGGCTGCAGAGAGGGGATGCCAGGGATCTATCCCTTTGCCGGGAGATCGTGCTGGGTGTGGTGCGCTGGCAGAGACTTCTCGAGTGGCATATCCGTAGGTATGCGAGGAAGTTTGCCAAACTCCCCATAGAGGTGCAGGCAGTGCTGTATGCCGGGGCGTTTCAGGTGATATTTCTTACCCGAATCCCATATTTTGCTGCTGTGGATGAGTCGGTCAAGGCAGTGGATCTCCTTGGGAGTGGCTGGGCCAAGGGGCTGGTGAACGCAGTGCTAAGGAAGCTGGCTGGCAGCAACCATCTGATACCTGATTCTCCCGGTTTTTTCCTGACAAGGTGCAAGGGTGAGAATTTTTCCACCTGCATCTCCCGGTTTTCCTCCCATCCCACCTGGATGGTTCGCCGCTGGGTGGAGTTTCATGGTAAAGAGCGTGCGGCAGAGATCTGTTTCCACAACAATCAACGTGCTCCCCTGACCCTAAGGGTGAACCTTCTCAGTGCCCCAGGTGTTGAACAGGCCGTGGGGCGTCTTCAGGAGGCGGGCATAGATGTCAGAAAGGGCTTGCTGGTGCCGGAGGCCCTGGAACTTCCTGGCTTTCGCGGAAATCCAGCGTTTATACCTGGTTTGGAGGATGGGTGGTTTCAGGTTCAGGATCAGGCAGCGCAACTGGTGGTGAGGCTCAGTGGGATCAGGCCGGGTATGAAGGTGCTGGATCTCTGTGCTGGCGTAGGGGGAAAGACCTCCCATCTTGCTGCGCTCATGGAGAACCGGGGTGTTTTGTATGGATTTGACACCAGTGCCTCCCGGCTGAAGACGCTTCAGGAGAACTGCAGCCGTCTTGGTGTCCGGTGTCTTCAGGTGCTGAGATCCCGGGATGAGTTGGAGGCGTTGTTGGATAAGGGGGACCTGGATCTGGTCCTGGTGGATGCCCCATGTTCCGGATTAGGGGTGATCAGAAGGCATCCTGATATAAAGTGGAACCGCAGAACCGAAGATATTTATTCCCTTTCCCTGCTGCAGAGGGAGATAGTGGCCCAGGGAATAAGGGGACTCCGACCCGGCGGCAGGCTGCTCTATTCCGTATGTACTCTGGAACCGGAAGAGACCCTGGAACAGGTTTCCTGTTTCATTCGCAGCCATGGCCTGGAGCTGATTGATATTTCTACCCTTTTCGATGGTAGGGAGCTGCCACCAGAGGGGGCCGGGCTGCTGCAGGATCTGACAGAGCAGGGTTGTCTAAGGATATGGCCTGGTACCATCAACATGGATGGGTTCTTTGCTGCAATGTTCCGCTCAGACACTCTGTGCTAATGAGCTGTTTTTTTCTGATTTTCCCTCTTCTTTTTGTTTTTTTATCCTAAAGAGCAGATATCGGCAGTTGACCTTGTATTTTTCAGGGAGTAGCTTTTCTTGTCTGTTAGCAGCAGGTCTTGCTGCCTATCTTTTTTGGAGGTTCCTTATGCAGGATCATAGAGGTCTTTATTACTTTCCTGTTCTTGGCAACAGGAAAATAAGGATGTATGTGCGTCCCAACAAACAGGAAGTTGAGTTCAGAATGTGGGATCAGGATGATGAGACCCTGTGGGAGGAGCATGGCTGGGTACCCTGGTCAGCCATTCAGCAGGCTTCGGAACTTTATGAGAAGGAGGGCCGAAAGGGAAGGCCGCCCATCCATCTCTACGATATGGACGCTGCCATAAGGCTTATTCGTGATTACGTTACAGAACTCGAGAGAAAGGAAAGGATGGGGGAGATTTGAACATGGTAGATCAGGATCTTACGGCAAATTTTTTCTTTCCGGGCCTTGGAAGCCATCTTGCCGATCTCTTTCTGCCTGGCGATCCGGTATGGCGTGCCCTGGATGGCTTGAAGACCTTTATCAGGGCAGTGATATCTCCAAATCTGCCCGATGTGGTGGAACCTGGAATACCGGTGGAGATGCCACTGGTCATGCTGCCTGGCGGATGGATCTCTGAAGGCTTCACTCTGGTGTCCAATGATGAGACCCGGGGGAATCTGCAGGTATGGATGGATGATCAGCACCTGCCCGATGCAGCTCTCATCTGTGCTGGCGCTGTCTTTATGGACAGAAGGATCGAGATAGGGCCTGGTGCACTGGTAGAGCCCCAGTCATTGATCAAGGGACCAGCCATCATAGGTGCTCATACCCAGGTGCGTCAGGGTGCATATATAAGAGGTGATGTCCTGGTTGGCAGCAGTTGTGTGGTTGGCCATGCAACCGAGGTGAAGCATGCAGTCTTTCTGGATGGGGCCAAAGCAGGTCATTTTGCCTATGTGGGAGACAGTATCCTTGGACGGGATGTCAATCTCGGAGCAGGCACGAAACTTGCTAATCTCAAGTTTGGGCCTGGCACTGTATCTGTTGCCCTGCCTGATGGGTCTAAGCAGGATACTGGAAGACGTAAGATCGGTGCCATAATGGGTGATGGATGTCAGACCGGTTGTAACTCTGTGACAAATCCAGGAGTGCTGCTTGGGCCAGAATCTCTTGTGGCCCCGAATACCACGGTTAGTCCAGGGTTTTACAACAAAAGGTCCATAATAAGATAGTATTTGCTGATCACTGATTGGTTGTTTTGTTATGCTGGGCAATTTGCTCAAAATGATTTGATGAAAAGGAGAAAGATTTGATGAAGATGTTGAAGAAGGATTTTTTATCAGTGTTTTTTGTATTGTTTTTTGCTGTAGGTGTCATTGTTGCCGGATTTTCTCCGGCTATTGCAGGCAAGGATGATGACGGAAAAAGGGTGCTGGCAAAGGTTGATGGACACTCACTCACGGTAAAGGAGTTTGAGGAGCAGATCAAGAGCATGCCTCCCCAACTTCAGATGGCCCTTATGCAGGATCCCAGTCTCAAGAAACAGCTTCTTGAAAGATGGGTTCAGCTCACCCTTATGGCATCTGCTGCAAGGGATGCCGGATATGCAAAAGATCCAGAGGTCCAGAAGAGGATTCAGGAGCTGACCAATGCGGTTCTTGCCAGGAAATATATCGAGAAGAATCTCCAGAACAAGGTTACTGTCTCAGATGCAGAGGTGCAGAAGTATTATAAGGAACATAAGGGGCAGTTCAAGAGAGAGGAGTCTGTAAAGGCTCGTCACATCCTCATAAGGGTCCCCCAGGGAGCAGACAAGAAGCAGTGGGATGAAGCAAAGAAGAAGATAGAAGGGATAATCGCCCGGTTGAAGAAGGGTGAGGATTTTGCGAAACTGGCCAAGGAGTATTCTGAAGATCCTGGCAGCAAGAACCGCGGTGGTGATCTCGGCTATTTTACCAAGGGACGCATGGTTCCTGAGTTTGAAAAGGCTGCCTTTGCCCTGAAAAAGGGAGAGATCAGCGGGCCTGTGAAGACCGCTTTTGGTTACCATGTTATTAAGGTTGAGGATAGAAAGCCTGCAGGTGAGAAGAGTTTTGATGAGGTCAAGGAG
>JALSKY010000263.1 GCA_026988585.1 Deltaproteobacteria bacterium | reverse complement strand
TGGCGAGATTCGGCTCGGGATGCGATTTTTTCAACCATTTTCAGGTCAAGATGTTTCTGGGCCAGTTGGGAGAGGCGTTGAAGCCACTCCCCTGATAGCTCCTCGCCCATGTGGAGGCCAAGGTGTCTTGAGGGGATGGATATGTTCAGGTCCCTGGGCAGAAAGCCTACTATTTCAGCCTGGCAATGTCTCCTGACAGCGTCTGAAACCAGTTCAAGATGTCTCTTGCTGGCGATCCTGTTCAGTAGAACACCAGCTATATGGACTGCAGGATCCATAACCTCAAAACCCTTTATTACCGCTGCAATGCTCTCTGCTGCAGAGGCGGTATCCACCACAAGCAGAACAGGCAGGTCCAGAAGGCGGGCAATGGCTGCAGCACTGGAATCACCCCCGTCAAAAAGCCCCATCACCCCTTCGACAATGTTTATTCCATTTTCCACAGAAACGGCTTCAAACAGTGCAGTAACATATTCTCTGCTGCAGATGCGGAGATCAAGGTTCCAGGATGTTCGGCCGGTAACCTTTCTGTGGAGGGTGGGGTCTATGAAGTCAGGGCCGCACTTGAAGGGTTGGATATGATTTCCGGCAGCAGTCATGGCTGCCATGAGGCCAAGGCTTACAGTGGTCTTGCCGCAGTTGCTGGATGTTCCTGCAATGACTATGGCAGGCCGTTTACCGTTCATCCTGACCTCTCTGCTGGATGGTCTGCTGTTTCAGGCCGAGATGGTTCGGCGAACCCGGATAGAGTATTCTGTGAATGGTCCAGACACCTTGGAGCAGCCTCATTGTAGGGCGGCTGACAATGGCCTCATCCACCAGATATACCTTGCCCTCCCTGACGGCCTTTATGACCTGGAATCCAGGCTCGTTTGTTATGGTCTCCACCGTGACCGGGTTCATCCGTCCCTTCTGGGCAAGAAATATGTCGATCTCAGAGGCCCTGGTGAGGATCTTTTCCTTTCCGTAATAGGCGATGTTGCTGTTTCTCACCGGTTTTGCATCTGCAGCCACGTTCCTGCCTCCGGCTGTCTCAAGCACAAACATGGGGGTTGAATCTGGTGAGAATGTCTTCATTTTACTGTGAATCGCCTCGAAATATACCCGGGGCCTCTTTTCTGCAGGGATTTCAGCAACAATTCTCTTGAGTTCAGCCATACCCTGGCGGAATCTCTCCTCCATTCCCCTGGCATTTTCCTGCTTTCCTGAGAGGATTCCAAGGGTGTGCCAGTAGGAAAACAGCCCCCTGAAGGATGAGGGCTGGAGAGATACCACTGCAATCCCCTGTTTCCTGAGCTGCTTCACCAGGTTGGGATAGAACCTGGAGATCATGGGACGGATAAGCACCAGGTCAGGTTCTATGGCGAGAAATCGCTCGGGATCATCGCGATAGCTGATCCTGCTGATCTCTTTCAGCTCAGGCAGGTCCAGGTGGGTTCCCCTGTTGATGGCAACGATCTGCCCTCCAGCCCCCATGGCAATTAGGTTTTCCGTGTGTGCCGGGTAAAGGGAGATGATCCGGGCAAAGGGATGCTCCACCCTGATCTCTGTGCCATCGCTATCCATAAAGGTATATGGATATCCCTGGGATTTTTCAGCCATGTTGCCATAACAATCATCTGCACAGAGCGGCATGGCTGCCACAAGAAACAGGAGATATATCCCCCACCATGGCTGTTTCCAGAGGAAGCAGGACAGGGTGCTGTCCAATACCCGTTTGCTGTCTTTGTTCCTGTTCATTTTCAGTTTGGCTTTCATCCCTTTTTTCGAGAAAACTATCGAGTAAGCCTCAAAATGTTCCAGGCAGCCGGAACGAGGCCTGCTTTCTGTTTAGAAAGCTGTCAAAGTGGATATCCACCTCCATGTCGAACAGTTGTGATAGCAGACTTTCCTCCATCAGATCATCCACATTGCCCATTGCCATTAGATCTCCGTTCTTCAGAAAGATCAGGATGTCACAGTACTGGGCAGCCAGGTTGATGTCATGAATGGAGGCCACTGCAGTGAGCCCCTCCTGTTTCACCTTTTGTCTTATGATATCCATTATGGAGAGGCTGTGCTGTATATCTAAGCTGGAAGTGGCCTCATCCAGTATCAAGGCCTTGGTGGTTTGGGCCAATGCACGGGCGACAGCCACCCTTTGGCGTTCTCCGCCTGACAGGGCAGTCACCGGCCTTTCTGCAAACCTCTGGATATCCAGTTCCTTCATGACCTGTTTGATCGTATTGATATCATCCGCTCCCATATCCTGGAACCTGCCGAGGTAGGGATATCTGCCCATCTCCACCACCTGCCTTACTGTGAAATCGAACCTGATATTGAAGTCCTGAGGGACCAGTGCCACTGTCCTGGCCAGTTCCTTGGGCCTGTAGGAGTTAATGGGCCTGTTGTCCAGCTTTACAGTTCCGCAATCCGGAGTAATCAGTCCTGCCATGATATCCAGCAGTGTGGTCTTGCCTGAACCGTTTGGGCCAAGAATGCCTGCAAATTGACCTTCCGGTATGGAAAGAACCATATCATCGATTTTCCATGTTCCAGGCCTGTCTGATGACGGCTGATAGCTGAAGGATATGTTAGAGACCTGCCACATCTTCCTATATTTGCCGTGCAGACTGATACCGTTTGAAGATAAGACAGAAAAACGGGCCGCCAATAAGGGCAGTCAACACACCGATAGGCACCTCTGCCGGCAGGACTGCCCTGGTCAGGGTATCTGCGCACAGAAGCAGCATTGCTCCTGCAGGAAATGCTGCTGACAGCAGGAAACGGTTATCAGGGCCGAAGGTGTATCTGAGGAGATGGGGAACAATGAGCCCGACAAAACCGATGATCCCGGATATGGAAACGGCCATGGCGGTCCAGAGGGAGCAGAGAGAGAGCAGAAGCACCCTGACCATTGACACATTGACTCCCATGCCCCGAGCATTTTTTTCTCCAGTGGCTATGATGTTCAGATCCTGTCCATAACAACTGATGAGCAGCAAGAGAGGGGCTGAAACGGCTGAAATCATCACTGTCTGGCTCCAGTCCATACTGGAAAAACTGCCCATGAGCCAGAAGATGATGGCCCCCACCTGTTCATCTGCAAGAAACTTCATGAAACCGATGGCAGCAGAGAGTATGGCAGATATGATAACTCCAGATAGGATCAGGTTGGTGGATGAAAATTTCCGCATACCGCCAAGGGCAGTGTTGTAGGCCAGAGTCATTACTGCAAAGAGACTTGCCATGGCTCCAGCAAATGCCAGAACCGGTATGGAGACGACCTGGGGCATGGCAATGCCAAGCAGGGTAAGAACTATGGCGATACATGCGCCAAAGGCAGCCCCTGAGGATATTCCAAGTGTGTAGGGATCTGCCAGGGGATTCAGGAGAAGGGCCTGAAAAACGGTGCCGCTGACCGCAAGGGCTCCCCCGACCATGGCAGCGCCGATGATTCGCGGGAGCCTTATCTCCATGACTACTGCTGCCGACGCTGGATCAACATGGGCGTTGTCATGTAATCCTATGTGCTGCATGATGATGAGAACAACATCCTGCAGGGGTATCTTCATATATCCCATCTGGCATGAGACTGCCATCAGGATCATGAGCAGCAGGTATAAAATGAAGATTGTTACTGATCGCCTCAACAATAACTGTTTCCTTGACTTTGTAACTATTTCAGTTTGATCTCGGCGTCCTTGGCTGCATCGGCAAGATGCTGGACAAAAATTTCAGCAACGGGATCCTGGACACCAAGGCCCTTTATCACTGGTATCACCTCTATCCCGGCCTTCTCAATCTGCTTTTTCCATGCGTCCTCTTCCTCGCCAGCCATATCATTCATGGCATGATCCCCGGCAACCACCATGAAGGGCTTCAAGACTATCTTCTTTGCCTTGCTGTGTCTGAGTTTTTCCATTGTGCGCTGCAGATTGGGGAACCCTTCCACATTGCCTATAATGGTGTGGATATCTGGATAAGTTTTGTTCATTAGGTATTCAAATTCAAGATATTGTCCTCCAGATGGAAAGAAGTCATTTCCGTGCCCCATATATACCAGGGTATCAGCACCCTGTTTTTTTGCAAAATCTATATCTTCCTTCATGGCATGGACAACAGCCTCTATATCATCTGAATAAGGGTGGGCGGTGCCGATGGTCCCCAGGAATGGGCGGCCAAGAGCGATCTTGTTGAAGGGGTTGAACTTGGCCTTTGTTGTATGGATGGAAGAGAGACTCTTAACAAGATTGCTCAGATCAAGAAACTCTTCACCATGTGCAATATGGGTAGGCTGTATTACGATGGTGTCATAACCATGGTCTGACAGTGTGGCGAGAGTAGCAATCGGGCTTTGAACATGGAGAATTTCAGCAGGAATTTCAGGGTGCTGCTTGATGTATGCCGGATCCTTGGAGCGCTTCATCCAGATTTTTCGGATTATGTTGGAAGTGAATGCAATTTTAATCGGGGTGTTGGGATATCTTTTTTCAACCTTCTCCTTGATGTTTAGCAACCCTTCAAGGGCAGGTTCAACAGTGGTGCCGAACATGGCCAGGACTATGGCATTCTTGTGGGTACGCTCATGTTCTCCGGCAAAGAGGGGGGAAGAGACAAGTAGGGCAAGAAATAGTGCTGTAAAGCATGTTACCGAACCAGAAAGCAACCGTGAATGAAACATAATATACCTCCTTTTTTCACGGCCCGGAAAGCCTGGGCCTGTTTGTAATCAAACAACAGCCCGGACTTCCCCTTTTTGTCCGGTAACCTGAACACCAAGGTCGTGCCACGGACCTTGGGCGGGTAGCTTCCTTCAGGCAGGTCTTCTGACTCCCGGATCATCCTGATCTCCTGCGCCTTCCCGTCAGGCTAAAACATGACAGTGGCCTGATGCAGGTTTCGTCCCCGGTTACAGCGGCGGGCCCGTTCCGGATTTTCACCGGATTCCCTATTAAGCCCTATGGGCACCTGAAGTAATCACATCTTTTTAAACAAGAGCAGATTAGATGTCAAGAAAAGAGAAACCGGGGAACTGCCACCTGGAAAACTCCCTTTTTCATGCAGGTTTTTCATTTGATTCATGCCGCCCTTTCCAGATTCTTGCTTTTGATCATCTCAGGGTTTATATTGGTCGAACTTCATCATTGAGACCAGTCAAATCCGCCCATAGCTCAACTGGATAGAGCAACGGACTTCTAATCCGTAGGTTGGAGGTTCGAGTCCTCCTGGGCGGGCCAGAAAAATCAAGGACTACAGATAGTTATCTGTAGTCCTTTTTTGTTTGAAGCTTGATGCACCTTCTTTTTTAGATAATGGGTGTCGTTTGCCTTTGATAGTGAAGTTGGCACCAGGCTCGGGCGGCTTGCTGCTCTGGCCAACGAACATCGCCAGGCAATCAAATAGTTTGGAACAGATGCAGAGTCTGCTGTAGAGTTCCAGGCTCAGCAGCGTATGCTCCAGAACTTTGCTCCTAAGTTGGCGCACAAGGCCTTTTCTGACTTCCTGGAAGGCCGAACTACTTTAAGCAGTGTCAACAAATTTCTAAAAGGCATTGCGTCTTTGCCGGAAGGCAAAACAATGATCCAGTCTGCTCTCAAGGATAAAGCTCTGCCAAGCATAGATGATCGACAGGCAAAACGGAATATGTCAATGAAAATGAGACACCGTTGGCAATAAATTAGAGTAGCGTGTCCTGGCTACCTTTGGTTTGTTTATCCATGCTGCCTTGGGCAGCGGTAATGGTTCTGGCATCTTGCCTTTGAACCGTTTTTTGTGTTCTTTGAAAGCTGATTCAGGCACGGCTGCGCGCTGTTTCTGGATTTCCTCGGCTAAGCCATAATGGACCTGCTCCGGTGTCATAAGGGAAATGCCGCTATGCCTGTGGACGGAGTTGTACCAGCCGAAAAACTGCCGGTAAAATGCCCGCGCATCCTGTATGGAGACGAACCGTTCGGGGAACGCAGGTGAATATTTCAGGGTTTTGAACTGGGCTTCCTAATACGGGTTGTCGTTGCTGACATGCGGCCTGGAATGGGCTTTTGGTCACCCTAAGATCAGAGAGCAGATGGGCCACCAATTTGGACTTCATGGAAGAGCCCTGGTCCGCATGTAACGTCAGCTGCTCTCTGGTGATCTGCTGTTTCTCGCAGGTATCGACAATCAGACGCTTTGCCAGAGCGGCCGACTCTCTGTGGGCCACCATCCAGCCGATCGCCATGAGGGCTCCCTCCATTGCTGACGGCGATGAGGTCGTCTGGTTCTGCCTGGAATCGGAATATAGCTTTACTGTTTTCATAGTGATAACTCCTACCCGCCCTACACTAATTTAGCAAGGGGTAGATGTCTCACTCTCATTGACACAGAGGGATGGTGTGGCCGAGAGAGTCATAAGGACTTTTAAAGAACAACTGTTATGGGTGGAGATTTTCGACACGGTAGAAGATCTAATAAAGGCATTGCTTGATTTCAAGAGACGATATAACCAAACTTGGCTTCTTCAAAGGCATGATTATTTCACACCAGCAAAAGTACGAGCTCATTATCAAGAGATGAAAAAGGCAGCATGATATGTATAGTCCCTTTGCCCGAGGTAAAAAGGTCGGTGTCCCCCCGCCGTCGGCACTTTCCGGTTCAGCACACGGGAAAGAGGCTGTCAAGGATGCGCCAGAGGCGCACCCAAAGGGCTTGTCCTTGACAGCCCTTTGGAGTGTGTTACTTGAAAGATTGGCTTGGCACATCCAATCGACCTATTTGTCAAAAATTGTGTCCAAAAATTCGGGGGCTTTACAGCCCCTGCATTTTCATATTCCACACCGGTGCAACAGGGTACCCAGATGATATTCTCTGAAAAAACTTCCGATGCTGCCAGATAACCTCTGTTCTTGAACTTGTTCATTCAAGAAATTTTCATTACTCTTCATATTGGAGTCCTTTCTGTATGTAATGGCGTTTTTGGTAACCACCATTATAATCGAAATGAAAGGACACTTTAAGTAAAATATACAAATTATTTCAACATATTATCCTCAAAATTTTCCGTAAAATTTACTCAGAAAGTTGAGTAAACAGGAAATGTAGCGACCAGCTTTCAGCATTCAGATTATAAGTGCCAGTGTGCCGTTTCTTCCTGTCTCCTTCTCTCTCCGGTAGGAGAAGTAGTCAGTGGAGCAGGCAGTACAGGTGCCTTCAATCATGATATTTTTCCTTGGGATACCTATGCTTGCAAGGCGTTCTGCCGAAGCAGCCCACAGGTTGATATAGGGCCGTCCATCCCTGGTGAAAACAAAGGGATGCATCCAGTCAGGCAGGAGCTGTTTCCAGTCCTTGAATTCAGCACAGCATGGGCCCAGGCTTGGACCGATGATCGCAACCATATCTTCAGGCCTGCTCTGGAACTCCTGTCTCATCCCTGCTGCTGCATCTGCCATGATGCTGCTGGCAATGCCTCTCCAGCCGCAATGTAGATTGGCAATGGCCTCTCTTTTCATATCCACCAGGGTTACTGCCTGACAGTCTGCTGTTCGTATGAGAAGCCCGAGGCCTGGAGAGTTTGTCATCAGGCCGTCTGCATCCGCTTGCTCTGTCACAGGCCAGTATGAAGATTGCAGGAGATCCAAGGGTGGCAGACCATCTCTGCATTGCTCTTTTTTTAGCGGGGCAGATATGGCATCTCGATCTATTATGATCCTGGAACCATGCACCTGTCTCAGGGCCATGATTGCCTTTGCCCCTGATATCTGCCTGATCTTCTGGAGGTTCTGTTTTACGGTTTCCTGTAAGTCTTTAGTATAAGGAGAGACGTTGAGGCTGTTATAGGGGGCTTGGCTCTTTCCGCCATGCCTGTTGAAATGGATAATCATTATCCTGTTTTCAACTTGCCACACTGTATGGCCCTGAACCCTCTTTTTTCTGATCTTCATCTTGCATCCATCCCTTGCAGTTGGTTTTTAGTGGTGAAATGAGGCTTTCTCAACACGCTGTATGATCTGATCCGTTTTATAATCCCTTGCATTGCCTCAACAG